>JAUCCO010000178.1:0-5941 GCA_034676125.1 Bacteroidia bacterium | reverse complement strand
TGCTAACATTTTCTATATCGGGATTAACCCAACTAAATCAAGTAGTTCGATTTTTTAAATCTTCTATTGGTTAATTTGGGTTAAACTGGCCTTTTTATACCTACACTTTTTATGCATATTTGCCAAATGGAAGCATATTTTGAATTTGCCATTACTTGTAACGAAGATATAAGAGACTTATTAATTGCCGAACTAGCCGAACTGGATTATGATGGATTTATAGAAACAGACGAAGGTTTTTCGGCTTATATTCCTAAGTCGTTGCACAATGCGCTTACCTATAACGATATGCTTTTAAAGTATGGCTTAAATCCTAATATGATGCCGCACAGTGTTATCGAGCCTCAAAATTGGAATGCACAATGGGAAGCATCATATGAGCCAATAATTGTTGCTGATAAAATATTGGTTAGGGCACCATTTCATAACGAAGAATTAAATTATCCGCATACCATAACTATTCAACCTAAAAATACTTTTGGCACTGGCCACCACGAAACCACACAGTTGGTTTTAGAACTAATGCTTGAGGAAGATTTTAACAACAAAGTTATTTTTGATTACGGCTGCGGAACGGGTGTTTTAGGCTTAATGGCCTTAAAGTTTGGTGCTGCTAATATTATTGCCAACGATATTGATGAATGGTGTTTGGATAATATTGCGGAAAATAAAAACCTAAATAATTTAACAAATTTTGAGTTTAGACTTGGTACTTTAGCTGTAATAAAAGCTACCGAAATGTTTGATGGTGTATTGGCCAATATCAATAAAAATATTTTGTTGGATAGTTTTGGTGCAATTACAACCCACCTTAAACCCAATGCTTTTTTAATAATTAGTGGATTTTACCACAGCGATTTAATCGACTTGCAAAATGCTGCTTTACCATTAGGATTAACGCTTGATAAGTACTTGGTAAAAAACAGTTGGTGTTCGGCTAAATTTACTTTTAAACTGCTATAAATATTAATTACAATTTTATAAAATATAACACGTATGTACGGCAAATTACAACAACATTTACAAAAAGAATTAGCGGATATTAAAGAAGCTGGCTTATACAAAAGCGAGCGTATTATTGTATCAGAGCAAGATGCAGAAATTACATTAAATACAGGTAAAACGGTATTAAATTTTTGTGCCAATAACTACCTAGGTTTATCATCTCATCCGCGTGTTAAAGCAGCGGCCAGTAAGGCTTTGCAAACACATGGTTTTGGTATGAGTAGTGTGCGTTTTATTTGTGGTACACAAGATATACATAAAGAGTTAGAACAAACCATTGCTGATTTTTATGGTACAGAAGATACCATTTTATATGCTGCTGCGTTTGATGCAAATGGTGGTGTTTTTGAACCATTATTTCAAGAGGCTGATGCAATTATTAGTGATGAGTTAAACCATGCAAGTATTATTGATGGTGTACGTTTGTGTAAAGCACAACGCTACCGTTATAAAAACAATGATATGGCCGATTTGGAAGCACAATTAATTGCTGCAAACGAAAAAGGTGCAAGGTTTAAAATTATAGTTACTGATGGTGTTTTTAGCATGGATGGTTATGTAGCGCAAATGGATAAAATTTGTGATTTGGCAGATAAATACGATGCATTGGTAATGACAGATGAGTGCCACAGTGCTGGGTTTATTGGTAAAACGGGTCGTGGTGTACCAGAGTTATGTAATGTTAAGGATCGTGTAGATATTATTACCGGAACTTTAGGTAAAGCATTAGGCGGTGCAATGGGTGGATATACCACAGGTAAAAAAGAGATTATTGAATTATTGCGTCAGCGTTCTCGCCCATATTTATTTAGCAACTCGTTGGCACCAGCCATTGTTGGGGCAAGTATAGAGGTGTTTAAATTATTAAACGAAAGCACAACTTTACGCGATACTTTAGAAACGAATGTAAACCAGTTTAAAGCGGGTATGCAAGCTGCTGGTTTTGATTTACGCGGTGGTGCAAGTGCAATAGTTCCTGTTATGCTTTATGATGCAAAATTGGCACAAGAAATGGCTACAAAATTATTAGAAGAAGGTATATATGTTACCGGATTCTTTTATCCTGTTGTGCCTAAAAATTTAGCACGTATTCGTGTTCAATTATCAGCAGCACACCAACCACACCAAATAGATAAAGCAATTGCTGCATTTACTAAGGTAGGAAAAGAATTGGGTGTGATAAAATAAGCCCAGAAGAAATAAGTTTTTGCCGAAAACCCGCCAAGTGCGGGTTTTTCTGCGTTTTAACATTTACGTAACACAGTATTGATACTACATTAACACAAGCATAACGTTTGATTAACCGCTTGCAAAAACACAGGCTATACTTTTGTACCCAAGTATTAGTAATCAAATAAGATGATAAAATTTGTACAAAAGTTAGTGGCAACAGTATTTGTGTTAACAATTGGGTTAAGTGCATTTGCTCAAACAGGAAAAATTACAGGAAAAATAATCGATAAAAAAAGTGGTGAAGAGCTTATTGGCGTTTCAATAAGCATATTAGGCACTTCTTTTGGGTCGTCAACAAACATTGAAGGGTCTTATACAATTGTTAGTTTAAAACCAGGCAAATACACTTTAAATGTTAGTTATGTTGGGTACATAAAAAAACAGTTAGTTGGCGTAGAGGTTAAAGCAAACGAAAGCACCGCTTTAAATGTAATACTTGAAGAATCAACCCAATCGTTAAATGAAGTGGTGATACAAGCCGAACTAAGAAAGGAAAGTGCAAATGCCATGCTTATTGAGCAAAAAAGTTCCACTACTGTATCTGATGCAATATCTGCTGATGTAATTAAACGTTCTCCAGATAACTCTACCAGTGATGTAATGAAACGTGTGAGTGGAGCAACAGTACAAGATAATAAGTTTGCAGTAATACGTGGATTAAACGATAGATATAACTCTGCTTATATTAATGGTGCACCATTACCAAGTACCGAAGCAGATAAAAAAGCATTTTCGTTCGATATTTTCCCATCAAACAAGTAGGCAAATATGACGATAACAAAAACCGCTACACCAGATTTACCTGGCGATTTTACAGGTGGTTTAATTACCATTAATACCAAGGATATTCCTGATGAAAAGTTTTTATCGTTTGGTGGAAGTGTAGGAATACACTCGTTAACTACCTTTAACAATGGTTATACTTACCAAGGCGGAAAAACAGATTGGCTTGGTGTAGATGATGGAACGAGAGCTATTCCAAGCAATGTATCTGGGCGCACACAATATGAGGCTTCTAGCGTTGATGATAAATTTGCTTACAGCCAAAAGTTTAACGACAATTGGAGTTTAAATAAAGTAAACAGCTTTGCACCGAATACTAATTTTCAACTTTCAGGTGGTAATAAATATAAGTTCGGTAAAAAAAACGAGTTCGGTTTTATAACTTCTTTATCGCATAGCAATAGTTTTAGGTTTACACCGGCAGAAAGAAATTTTTATGATGTAAAAGCAGGTAACGACCAGTTGTATCATTATAATGATTCAGCCTACAAACGCGAAGTGATGATTGGAGTTATGGCAAACTTTGCCATGAAAATTGGTACAAATAATAAGTTCTTTTTTAAGAACGCTTACAACATAAATTCCGAAGATCAAACCATACAACGTTGGGGTAAAAATAACATGAACAACGACCCCGTTAATTACGAAAACAAAACGGCTTATTTATTTCAACAAAACTTATTTTTAACCAATCAATTGGGTGGCGAACACTTTTTGCCTGCATCTAAAATAAAAATTAATTGGGTGTTAAATTACAATAATATTAAACGCGATATTCCTGATTTTAGAAGATTTACCCGCTCAACCACCATGAATGATAACACTGGTGAGTTAAATCCATACACAGCCCAGCTTCAGTCAACAATTGATTTAACACAAAATGGTAGGTTATATACAAAATTAGGTGAGCAGCTTTATTCTGGCGGTGCCAATGTGCAAATACCTACTGAGTTTTTAAGCACTAAAAAAGTTAAAACCGAAATTAAAACAGGTGCATTTTACCAATTGCGCGAACGTGATTTTGAAGCTAGGGTATTTGGTCATAAATTAAACTATAACAACCCTGCTGCTGGCGATATAGTATTGCAAGACATCAGCACAATTTTTAACAAAGAAAATTTAATAAAAAATGTTTTTTATATTGATGAGCGCGTAAATCCACAAGACAAATACAGCGCAAGTTCAACACTAACTGCGGCTTATTTAATGGTTACAAATCGCATATTTGCCCGCACAAGGGTTGTGTATGGTGTACGCATGGAAACATACAATCAAAAACTTAATGCACTTGGTGCCGCAGGCGATACCATTAATATTGATAATACAGTTACTGATTTTTTACCTTCTATTAATTTAAGTTACGAGTTAACCGAAAAAACAAACTTACGTTTAGCTTATTTTAAATCATTGGCTCGCCCAGAGTTTAGGGAGTTGGCTCCGTTTATTTTTTATGATTTTAATTTAAATATGGATGTTACTGGCACTCCTAATTTACAACGTACTTCGATTAATAATTATGATTTTAGAATTGAGCATTTTCAGGGTGAAGGTCAGTTATTATCTTTCTCGTTATTTTATAAAACATTTACCAATGCCATCGAACCTGTTTTTGATTTAACAGGTGGTGGAAGTTACCGATTGGGTTATACAAGTAATACCAATGCTATAAACGCAGGTGCCGAAGTAGAAGTAAGAAAAAACTTAAAGGTGTTTGATAAATGGTTTGGTACTAAATTTATGAAAAACTTTTTGTTTACAACCAACTATGCCTACATACATAGCGAGGTTGATTTAGGAAACATAGCAGCTGCAAAAGCTAATATTGAAACAGCCAAGCGTCCGTTGCAAGGGCAATCAAATTATTTGTTAAACATGTGTTTAAGTTATACCGATTATAAAACCAATTTAACAGCAAGTTTCTTATATAATAAAGTTGGACGTAGAATTTTTGCGGTGCAAGAAATTAGTGGTGCTTTTCCTAATGTTTGGGAAAATCCAAGGGATGTGTTGGACTTGAGTATTTCTAAAAAGTTTTTCAAAAAATTGGATGTTAAATTAACCTTCGGTGATATACTGGCGCAAGATTTAGTTTTTTATCATGATAACAATAGTAACGGTAGTTTTGATGATGTTGGAGATGTAAAAAGAGCGCAAGTTGTAAACCAAAAGAAAAATGGAACTCCTAGTGAAGTTGATGCTGCATCTAAAGAACTTACTACATTAGATAACGTAATTTACAGGTTCAAAATGGGCAGAACAATATCGTTGGGAGTTAGCTATAAATTTTAAAACAAAACATAATGATTTAAGAATGCTGGTGCATAATATGTATCAGCTTTTTTTATGCTAAAAGTTTAACCACAGCGAGCACTGTTATTTTGTGAATAGGATTAACCAAACCTGTTACACAGCGAACACGGTGTTATGCATTCGGCATTAACACACACACACAGTAAGCACAGCTATTTTTTGTGATGTGTAAATATTTTGGGGCTTTACAATTTAACAACATTCAAGTAACAATGAGGCAAAGTGGGGGTACTAAGTTTGTTTAAATTTATAGAACAAAAAATCATGAAAAAATCAGCTTTACTAGCAGTAGTAGCTTTGTTCTCGGGGGCAATTGCATTTGCCCAAAAAGCAAGAACAATAGCTGCAGGAGAGATTACCTCAAACACCACTTGGTATACCGATACCATTTACACTTTAGATGGGTATGTGTATGTAAAAAATAATGCAACATTAACTATTCAACCAGGAACTTTAATTAAAGGAAATGCAGCAAATAAAGCATCATTAATTATTACTCGTAATGGTATGATAAATGCGGCTGGTACAGCAACAGCTCCAATTGTTTTTACTTCATCAAAACCAAAAGGACAGCGTGCCACAGGCGATTGGGGTGGTATTATTTTATTAG
>JAUCCO010000177.1:0-5945 GCA_034676125.1 Bacteroidia bacterium | reverse complement strand
AAGCTTAGGAAACCCAAAGTTACGTGGGTCGAAATCGGGTTGTTTTTTAATAATAAAATTCCCAAGATTTGCTAAAAATGTCCAACCACTTTCATCAGCTAAATCATCAACACTTTCGGTAATTAATTTAATGGTTTCGGCATCAACTTTACTTAATGGTTCTGCTTTTACTTTAGGTTTTGTAGTAGGTTTTGCTACAGTATTATCAACCGTTTCAACCTTTAAAATCTCTAAATAAATAAATTTATCGCAGGCAGATATAAATGGTTTAGGCGTTTTCTTTTCACCAAAACCTATTACGGTCATTCCAGCTTCTCTAAGCCTTGTGGCCAATCTTGTAAAATCACTATCGCTTGATACAATACAAAACCCATTTACTTTTTCGGAGTATAAAATGTCCATTGCATCAATAATCAATGCACTGTCGCTCGAGTTTTTACCCGTAGTGTAACTGTATTGTTGAATAGGAGTAATGGCATTTTCTAACAGCACATTTTTCCATCCCGAAACCGTTGGTTTTGTCCAATCGGCATAAATTCTTTTAATAGTTGGGGTTCCGTTTTTCGAAATCTCTTCCAACATTTCCTTTACATTAGCATAAGGCACGTTGTCCGCATCAATTAATACGGCAAGTTTATCATCGGTCATAATTTTTATATTTTAGTTGAAGGTTTTGTAATTCGTAATTTTAAAGTCAACCCTAAATATTATTGGGCCGCCAATGGATGGTTAAAAACCTTAAAACACCATCCACATGGTAAAATTTGCACTAATAATTGAGAATAGCAAGTTTAAAATTTTGACTTCTTGATCAAACAACTAACCAAACACCCGTAAACCCGTTAATAAAAAGGCAATTTTCACTACCTTTTAATACCACCTTTTGCAACAGCCTTGGCCTCGTATGGCTCATCTGGCCAAGCATGTTTGGGGTATCTTCTTTGTAGTTCTTTTTTTACCTCAAAATATATATTGTTCCAAAAGCTACGCAAATCTGCAGTTACTTGCACAGGTTTAAATCCGGGCGAAAGCAGGTGCATAACCACACTATTTTTACCGTTATTTAGGGTTGGTGTATCAGCCAAACCAAACACTTCTTGCAGCCTTACCGATAAAATTGGAGTTTCGCCATTGGGTAAATATTCAACCGCAATTGCCGAGCCACTAGGCACAATTATTTTACTTGGTGCTAATTGATTTAAAGATTGTTGTAAGCTATAATCTAAACTATTAAACAAGGCTTCCGAAACATTTATTTTCTTTAAATCTGCGGGCTTTTTTACCTCATTTAAATAAGGCATAAGCCATTCGCTATTGGCAAGCAAAAGGGTTTGAGTACTTACGTCTGGCCAACCGCTTGTAGGGTTCCATTTTTTTAAACTTAAAATGCGGTTTTGCAATTGCTGCATGTTTTCATCAAAGTTTAACAATTGTTCGCCTTCGGTTACTATTGCGTTCGAAATAGCTTGTTGCAAGTGGCTTTCGTCTGGGTTGGGTAGGGGTTTTGATTGTAAAATAATGCTTCCTATGCGTAAATCTTTTGTGGCAATTAAACCGCCTTTGCGTGTATCCCAAGTAATTACTTGTTTTTCTTTAACCAAAGGCAATAAATCCTTAGGATTAAGGGGTGATGCCATAAATATCTTACCCAAACCATCTCTAGTATCTATATGGGCAACGGCAAGCCAAGGTTCGTGAGCCAAATCATCGCGATGGCCAGCAGCAGCATATTTTCCGTTAGCCAACTGAAATTGAGCATTATTACCAGGTCTTGCAAAAGCAATTCTTTCTGGATATGCATAAGCCAATAAAAGCCCAGTTTCAAATACATCAACAGGGCCATTATCTACCTCAATACCAAGCATATTTCGGTACATTTCCGCTACTTTTTCTATTCGGGTAAATTTGTTGCCCAAGCTGTTGTGTAACCTTCCTCTCCGCAAAGCTTCAATTCTTAAATTAATATCAATACCAGCTTCTTTTGGCAATGGATCACGTTCTTCTAAAATGGCTGCAATATCGGCCGCAAGCGGCACAGCGCCATCAATTTTTGCCTTTAAAAGCATGTGTGCAATACGTGGATGGCATGCTAAACCATGAATTTGTTTTCCGTGTTCAGTAATTCGGCCGTTTTCTATGGCATTTAAGTTAGTAAGCGTATCAATAGCCTGACTAACTGCTGCTTTTGGTGGCGGAGTAAGCCAAGTTAATTGGTTAATATTGGCAATACCCCAATTGTATAACTCCAAAACCAACGAAGCTAAATCGGCCTCTAAAATTTCAGGAACGCTGTGTTCTGCTAAGCGATTATGGGTTGCGGCTGTCCACATGCGGTAACAAAATCCTGGACTTAATCGGCCAGCTCTACCAGCTCTTTGGTTGGCAGAGTCTTTTGAAATTTGAACCGTTTCTAACCTTGATAAACCAGACTTTGGATCAAACCTAGACATGCGCCCAAAACCAGTATCAACTACAATCTTAATCCCTTCAATGGTTAAACTTGTTTCGGCAATTGATGTGGACAAAACAACCTTACGTTTGCCAAATTTATTGGGCATAATGGCCAGAAACTGTTCGCGGTGGGGTAGTTGTCCGTATAATGGATGTATGGCAAAATCTGATAATTCATGCTTTAATAGTTCGGCACATTTGCGTATTTCTCTTTCGCCTGGTAAAAACACAAGCACATCGCCATCATGGTTTCTGGTAGCATTAATTACTACACGAGCCGTAGTTTCTGGCAATAAAAACTCATCTTGTCCGCCTACATATTTCACATCAACAGGGTATTGCCGGCCTTCGCTAATGGCTACTGGGGCTTGCAAAAGCGCAACAAGTTGTGGCATATTTAGGGTGGCCGACATAATCATAATCCTTAAATCGGGCCTAAGTATTTGTTGGGCTTCTCGGCACAATGCCATCGCTAAATCAGCATGTATGCTTCTTTCATGAAACTCATCAAAAATAACCAAACCAACACCTTCAAGCGCATTGTCTGATTGCAACATGCGGGTTAAAATACCTTCAGTAACTACTTCAATTTGCGTAGTTGGGGTAATTCTGGTTTCAAACCTAACGCGGTAACCAATGGTTTCGCCAACTTTGTTCCCCCATAAATCGGACATACGCATAGCAATTGTTTTTGCAGCCAATCGCCTTGGTTCAAGCATTAATATTTTTTTGCCAGCAAGCCACGGTTCGTTTAATAAAGTTAGTGGCAATAAAGTGCTTTTTCCTGCACCTGGCGGTGCATTTACTATTAATGTGTTATGTTTGACAAGGTGATTTTTTACCTCATCAATTATATCAGTTACAGGTAAATCTGTGTTGTATGGATTAAATATCAAGCCGTAGTAAAAGTTAAAGGCCACAAAGTTAACCTATATTTTGGTTTAGCGAGTGGTTGTAAATTAATGCTTGATGGTGCCAAACAAATTAATTAAGTTGCCATTAAATGCATTAATAATCATGAAAAATTGGATAATCATATTGTCGTTTAGTATGTTGGCTTTAACCGTTAATGCCCAACAAAAAGCACAATTATCTGCAAACCTTAAGCTATTTTTAAATGCTCAATCAACCCAAACTAACCAAGTGGTAAGGCATAAAACAGCTACTATTAATTACTTATCGGCATTGATAAAGGTAAATAGTGAAACAGTAAACTTGGCTAGTTTTAAAAAGCTTGGTGTATTAATTGGTACCAAAGCAGGTGATATTTACACGGTTCAAATTCCTGAAAATCAACTTCAAAACTTCGTTAACTTATCGGGTATTTTATACATACAATTAGATGAACCAGTGGCCACAAACCTTGAGTCGGCTAAACGCAGCAGCAGGGTAGACTCTGTGCAACTTGGTATTGATTTGCCTATGGCTTACACCGGCAAAAATGTAGTTGTGGGTATTATTGATGCAGGTTTTGATTACACGCACCCAACTTTTTACGATACTTTAGGTAACCAATTGCGCATAAAACGTGTTTGGGAACAACGAAAAAATGGCACACCACCAGCCATGTTTAATTATGGAAACGAAATTACCGATACCTCAAATATGCTAACCATTGGCAACGATGTAAATTCATTTTCGCATGGTACACATGTGGGCGGAATTGCAGCAGGGTCGGGCATTGGCAGTTTATATAACACGCGTGGGAGAGGGGTTGCTTACCAAAGCGACTTGGTTTTTGTAGGTATTAAACCAAACAAAAGCGAGTGGACTAGTGCAGGAATGAGCAGTATTATTGATGCGGTAAATTACATATTTACTTATGCAGCTTCGGTTGGTAAACCAGCAGTGGCAAATTTAAGTTGGGGCTGTTCAATTGGACCAAATGATGGAAGTTCATTGTTTAGTCAGGCATTGGCAAATTTAGTTGGGCCGGGTAAAATATTTGTGGTTTCCGCTGGTAATAATGGAGATGAAAACATACATTGGAGTGGCGAAAATACTGGCGACTCGGTACTATCAAACCAAACATTTATTCAGTTTCCTAATGTGGCAGGCGAAAAACGTACTTGGGTTGATATTTGGGGACAAACACAAAAGCCTTTATGCGTAAGCTTTATGGTTTACAATGGCAATTCGGTTGTCGATTCATCAGCAACGGTATGTGTAGCAAGTAACCAAACCCAAAACGGACATTTAATTGGCATTACTGGTGATACCATTTTTTATAACATAGCAGGAACCGAAACAGATATTAATAACCAAAAAACACATTTATTGGTTGATTTACACAGCAAAGCAAACGACTCGTTAAGTATAAAAGTGTGGCACGGTGGCCAGTTTAATGCATGGTTAGGTTACGTAAACGATTACAATGGATATTATGGTGCATTTGTAAATTACAATAAACCGTGGGCTACACAAGGTAATAGCGCGTATACCTTAGGCGAAATGTCGTGTTCGCCAAGTGCAATTACGGTTGCAGCTTATGTATCAAAAATTAGTTTTAAAAACTTAGCTGGTGCACAACAAAGTTATTTGGGTTATGCAAGCACCAATAAAATTGCACCTTTTTCTAGCAAAGGGCCAACTGCCAATAACCAAATGAAACCAGATATTGCAGCTCCCGGAATGACCATTGCATCTTCGGTTAATTCGTTTGATGTTTCGTACAGTTCAGGTGGTGGAAATTATGCGTCTAGCGTTTATCAATATGTTTGGCCAACAAATAACAAAACCTACTATTATGCCGAAGCAAGTGGAACTTCTATGTCGGCACCAATGATGAGTGGGATAGTTGCAATGATGCTTGAAGCGCACCCAATGTTAACCCCAAACCAGTTAAAAAGTGTGCTTAGCCAAACTGCTTACAAAGACAATTTCACCACCAATACACCCGATTCTACCATTTGGGGATACGGAAAAGCAAATGCGTATGCTATGCTTAAAAAAGCCGTTGTACTAAGCGGCAGTAAAGAGTTAAGCGGCATTGCGACAAATAACTTAATAGCTTATCCAAACCCAAGTAATGGGAGCTTTTGGGTTGATTTTGATGCTGCTAAAAATGGCAATGCAGTGGTAGAAGTTAGTAACATTTTAGGCCAAACATTAACATCAAGCTTACACCCAATAACGGTTGGAAACAATCAAATTAACATCAACAATAAAAACCTAAAAGCAGGAATGTATTGGATAAAAATTACGGTATCAAACCAACAATTTACTAGTAAAATTATTGTTAATTAATTTGTTTTATTTAGTTTTTAGCTATTAAAAATTAAACAGTTAACTAAACATGTAATCCAAATTGCGCGGCCATTGTTTTGTAAAATTATTTTGCCATTAGTACCAATACTCCAAGTTAATCGAACTACATGTAAATGTTAAATAAAATGTTAGCTTATTTTGATTTTACAACATTTTAAATAAACTTTGATTGACAACTAAACAAATAACCCTATGAAACTTAAGCACCACATTTTGTCTATTTTATT
>JAUCCO010000176.1:0-5947 GCA_034676125.1 Bacteroidia bacterium | reverse complement strand
CACCATACACAAATCATATCTCCTAAAGAAGTTGCAGATGAATTGGAGAATTTTATTGATGCCATGGACCAACCCAATTTGGATGGACTGAACATTTATTTGGTTTCCAAGTACACCCGACAAAATGTAACAGTTGCACTATCAGGCTTAGGCCCAGATGAACTATTTTTAGGCTACAAGTGGCAACGTAGTGCTGTTGCTCCAGGTTATTTGAACAACGGTTTGTTTAATACATTTTTACCTTTACTAAAAACACTTACCCCCAAACGATATAAAGGCGTAATAAGTTACCTCGAAAATGTTAAGAACCCAATTGATTACTACACCAACATCAATAAGGTTTTAAGTGAATCTGAACTTAATCAATTAGGATTTAGTGATGATGAAATTGCTGGAAACAAAAGTTGGATAGCCAACTTTGATAACAACAGTGAAAAAGATATTTACAGCCGTATATCAAGGTTAGACATGAAATTATTTATGGGAGCGCGTGTGCTTACCATAAGTGATGCTACTAGTATGTTTCATTCCTTGGAAGTAAGGTTTCCACTTATTGATAAAGAATTAGTAGAATTCTCTAGAAAGTTACCTGCCACTTACAAAATGGATATCAAAAAAACTAAACACATTAAACCATGGAGTAAATATGAGGGTGTAGAAAGTTACGAAGGAAGTGGTGTAAAAAAGATATTGTACGAAGCGTTTAAGAAGGAATTGCCAACTGGTTTTGGAACAAGAGCTAAAAAAGGATTTAAAACCCCAATAGAGGATTGGGCAATTAACAACCACTTTAGCGATGCTAAGGATGAATTTGAGATTGTAACCAATCGTAAATGGCAAACGTTGGTATTAAACAAATGGTTAAAGCGCAATGGTATCTCCCTTAAAAATTAAAATACTTTACATCCATCAAGATGGATTAATTACGGGCTCATTTTTGAGTTTGAAATACTTAATTTTAGGCTTAAATCAAAAAAAATATGAAGCAGAAGTTTTATTTTTAAATGATGGACCTGCCATAAAAGAAATGGAAACCATTGGAGTTAAAACATACCTGTTACATGCATCAACATTTTGGACTTATCCTGGCCCAAGATTTTTATCCAGAGGTAATATTGAAAACTACAAAGCGCTTATCCCAAATCTAAAATTGAGAAGGCTCATTGCCTCGATTAATCCAACATTAGTTCACATAAACGATAAAGCAGCATTAAATGCAGGTATATCCATGATAGGATTAAATATTCCAATTGTGCAACATATCAGAAGTACTTACTATATTATTGCAGCCCCCATTAATGAGTGGATACAAAAAATGGCCATCCATTTATATGCCGACAAGATTATTGGAATTACAGAAGCAGAATATACCGAGTTTAAATCCAATAAAACGTTTTGTATTTACAACTCTTTGGACATAACGGAAGCAGAGCAAGCTTGTTTAAACATTACTAAAACAAGGGAGGAATTAAAACTTTCTGATAAAACTGTAAACATTGGTTGGGTAGCCAAGTACAATAAACAAAAAGGACTATGGGATTTTTTAGAAGTAGCTCGAACTTTGCTTAATAAACATCCAAACCAAACCTTCAAGTTTTTTTTGGTAGGAAAACTACCTGATGAAAAACAAATGGAACTGAACGAAAACGGGGAAAAAATTAATGTCAAAGAAAAGCTAAATACTTATCTGAGTGATGAGAAGATAAAAAGCGGGGTAACTTTATTAGGCTATCGTTCTGATTACTTAAACATTATGGCCGCAATGGATATTGTTGTGAATTGCAACAGATTGGGCTCTATGGGTAGGCAAACTTTTGAAACAATGGCAGTAGGTACCGTAAGTATATCTACACACCGTTACCCACAAATAACCCAAATGGTTATTAATGAAAAAGATGGATTTACCGTAAAAGAAGGAGACCATGGTGCCATATGCAGCATTATAGAAAACTTAGCTGCTGATAAAAATACCATCTTACAAATTTCTAGAAATGCAAAACAAAAAGCCAAAGAGGAATTTGACAATACCAAACAGACTTTAAAAATTACCAACCTTTACGATACCATTATCAATAATGAACAATAAAATAAAATTTGCGCTGGTAGGCTGCGGAAGAATAGCCAACAGACACGCTGAACATATACTTGAGCAAGGCGAACTTGTAGCCGTATGTGATGTTGTAAAAGAAAAAGCAGATGAATTTGGGCAGAAATATAAAGCCAAAGTATTCTATTCAATAGAAGAAATGTTGGCGAATACAACGGCCGATGTGGTGACCATATGTTCTCCCAATGGATTGCATGCACAACATAGCATCAAATCGTTAGAGGCCGGCTTTAATGTATTGTGCGAAAAACCGCTTGCTATTGATGTACAAGATTGTGGCGAGATGTTAAAAGCTGCTGAAAAATCAAACAAAAGGCTTTACGCCATCAAACAAAATAGATTTAATCCACCGGTAGCAGCAGTTAAGGATGCGATTGAAAGCGGTAAGTTAGGTAAAATATTTAGCGTACAGCTTAGCTGTTTTTGGAACCGTAACGAAGCCTATTATCAGAATTCATGGAAAGGAACAAAAGCTTTAGACGGAGGAACTTTATACACTCAATTCAGTCATTTCATTGATTTATTATATTGGCTTATTGGTGACATCAAAGAGGCCAAAAGTTATTTTGGTAACTTCGCACACAAGGGGATTATTGAGTTTGAAGATACGGGTGTGGTAATTATTAAGTTTTATAACGGTGCCATTGGTACAATTAATTACACCGTTAATAGCTTCGAAAAAAACATGGAAGGCTCTCTAACCATTTTTGGAGAAAAAGGCACTGTTAAAATTGGAGGCCAATACCTAAACGAACTCGAGTATCAGAACATCCAAGATTATAAAATAGAAAACTTACCTGAGGGTAATAAGCCAAATAACTATGGAACTTATTTCGGGTCAATGAGTAACCATGATAAGATATATAAGAACCTGATTGAAGTATTAACAACTGGCGCATCTATTTCCACAAGTGGCTTTGAAGGTTTAAAAACAGTAGAGATTATTGATAAAATATACAATGCAAATGAATAGTCCTAAAATATTGGAAAGCGGAATAAAAAATGTGGAGTTTGGAAAGGATGTGACCATTGTTAACCCTGTTAATATATACGGCTGCAAAATTGGTGATGGCACTTTTATCGGTCCGTTTGTAGAAGTACAGAAAGATGTAACTATCGGAGCTCGTTGTAAGGTACAATCACACAGTTTTATCTGCGAGCTTGTTACTATTGGAGACGATTGTTTTATCGGTCATGGTGTAATGTTCATAAACGATACCTTTATAGAAGGGGGGCCTGCAAGAGGCAACAAAAATTTGTGGAAGCATACCAAAATAGGAAACAAAGTTTCCATAGGCTCAAACGCCACAATACTACCTATAACCATTTGCGATAATGTAGTAATTGGAGCAGGTGCTGTGGTTACAAAAAATATAATAGAACCAGGAGTATATGCAGGAAATCCTGCTAAAAAAATGAAATAACATGAAAATTCCATTTGTAGATTTAAAAGCACAGTACCATTCCATAAAAACGGAAATAGATATCGCAATAACGCAAGTGCTTGACGAAACCTCCTTTATTGGAGGAAAACATGTAGAACTTTTTGAAAAGAAATTCGCTGAATTGTATGGCGTGAAACACTGTATTAGTGTGGCTAATGGAACTGATTCGTTGTACATCATCATGAAAATGTTGGGAATCGGCAATGGAGATGAGGTAATAACAACAGCCCACAGCTGGATTTCAAGTTCCGAAACCATCACTCAAACAGGAGCAACACCAATATTTGTTGATACTGAACCTAGTTATTTCACTATTGATATCAACCAAATAGAAAGAAAAATAACACCACGAACAAAGGCCATCATTCCCGTTCACCTTTATGGTCAAATGGTCAACATGGAGGAGTTGATGAATTTGGCTAACAAGTACAACATTCAAATTATTGAAGATTGTGCACAATCACATTTTTCTGAATACAAGGGAAAAAGAGCTGGCACAATAGGAATCGCTGGGTCGTTTAGTTTTTATACCGGAAAAAATTTAGGTGCATATGGTGATGCAGGTTGTATTATTACTAATGATGATGCTTTAGCAGAAAAATGTAAAATGTTTGCCCGACACGGTGCGTTGGTAAAACACCAACATAAAATAGAAGGCATTAACAGCAGATTAGATGGTTTACAAGCCGCCATTTTAAATGTTAAACTAAACCATATTTTAAGTTGGACTGAAGCTAGAATCAAAAATGCTAAATTGTACGATGAGAAATTCAATCGTTTAGGACTTCCAAATTTCAACTACCCAACAGTAAGGCCTAACACAAAGCATACCTACCATTTGTATGTAATTAAAACCCCATACAGAGACGAGCTGAAAATCTTCTTACATGAAAAAGGAATTGAGACAGCTATCCATTATCCTAGCTGTTTACCGATGTTAGATTGTTACAAGCACCGTAACTTCCAGTTAGATGAATTTCCAAATTCAATTTCCGATATTGAAAATATTTTATCAATACCCATGTATCCTGAACTTTCTGAGGAACAAATAAATTATGTGGTAGAGACAATTGCTGATTTCTACAACAGAAAATAAAATGAAAACCCTTATACTTACCGCAGGAAAAATAGACTATACACGCTTGCCATTTGGTATGCACCAGAGTAATGCCACAATACCCGTAAATGGGAAACCCGTAATCAGTTGGATATTGGATGACCTTATTCAAAAAAATTATACTGACATACGGATTGTGATTCGTGAAGAGAACTCAAGATTGAAGCAGTTGTTACAAAAACATTATAGCAAACGTATGCAATTGGATATAGTGAGTTTGAATAACCCCTCTTCTATCATTGATTCATTACATGCAGGTTTATCTTCTCTAATAAATACAAACGAACCCGTTCAGGTTATTTTGGGCGACACCTTGATTTATGATTCATTCGAATCGATGCAAGACAAGGTGTTTGTAGCAGAGGTAAAAACCAGTGAAAATTGGTGTGTGGTAAATACAAATGATAAGGGAGAATTACTTGAGCTAATAGACAAAAAAGAATTACCTGGTGATTGTTTTACCGCACTCTGCGGATATTATCAGTTTAGTAATGTAAGAACATTATTAGACTGTGTTCAACATTGCAAAGACCGAGGTTCAAATGAACTGAGTGAGGTGCTATTGCAATACAACAACATCCATCCACTAAGCTTGAAAAAAGCAGAATCTTGGTTTGATTTCGGTCATTTAGAAAGTTTTATTCAATCAAAAAAATCATTACTCAGGCCAAGACATTTTAACCAACTCACCATAGACCCGCTGATTAATACCATTACCAAAGTAAGTGAGAAAAGCGATAAACTGGCCGATGAGTTAAACTGGTATTTATTATTACCCGAAAAACTAAAAACACTTACTCCACGAATCATTACCCAAGAACAAGCAGACAATAAAGTAACCATTACACAAGAGTTTTATGGTTACCCAAGTTTATCAGAGTTGTTTGTGTATGGTGATTTGAGTACTTCGGTTTGGGAATCGATTATTGATTACCTATTTCAAATTCATGGCTTGTTTAGGCAGTATGAAAAACCAGCGCAAAAAACGTATTTAACAGATATGTATGAAAACAAAACCCAAGAACGCATTCAACAAATGCTTAATCAAGATGGGTTTTGGAAAGAAATTTGGAATAAAGAGGTGATCAGCATTAATGGAAAACAATATTCCAATATACCCGCCTGTTTAAATCAATTAAGCAGTGAAATCAAACAACTGACAAATAATACCACATTCCATATTATTCATGGTGATTATTGTTTGTCAAACATACTGTACGACCTCAACAACCAAATTGTTCGTTTAATTGATCCACGAGGAAGTTTTGGTGAGAAAGG
>JAUCCO010000175.1:0-6206 GCA_034676125.1 Bacteroidia bacterium | reverse complement strand
TTTTTTTTCAAATACATCTTGATACAATATCAATGGCTGATAAATTAAGTTAAGCGGAGGTAATGCTTTGGTTTTAATTACCTAGGATTAAGTTAGTTTGTGTAATTGCTATTCGTTATTTACATTATAATAGTCATTAAATTGGACTTTTAAATGAGTATAGTGTTGAACTTAAGCTGAAATTGAAGTTGGTGATATATTTATGCTTAACGGAATATATTTGTATTGAACTAAATTTAATGAGGTTATTGTTTTTAAGTTAAATAAATGTAGTATCTAAGTTTTAATGTTAACGGCAAGCCCGGCATAGGGATAGCAGCTAGCTACCATGTAGCGCGGATAGCCTGCAATGCCCCAAAACTTGTATAATATTAAACAAAAAAAGAGGCTGCATCAGTAAATTGATGCAGCCTCTTTTTGTATAAAGAATGATGTTGTATTAGTTAACGTTTAATGTTTGAAAAACTTTTGCGGCATTAAATTTTTTGGCCAGTTTGCCCTTGCGAATAATTTTTACTTTGGTAATATAATCGCCTTGTTGAATTGCGTTTACTACATCTTGACCAACTATTACAAAACCAAAAATGGTATGTTTGTTATCGAGCCATGGTGTGGCAACGTGGGTAATAAAAAACTGGCTTCCGTTTGTGCCTGCACCTGCATTTGCCATAGCTAAAATACCTGGCCCAGTGAAACGATATTGTGGTACAAACTCATCTTTAAAACTGTAACCAGGACCACCTTGGCCATTGCCTAATGGATCGCCACCTTGTATCATAAAATTAGGAATTACACGGTGAAACTTTAAACTATCAAAGTAATGTACACCTGCTGGCTTTGCTGTATTTTTTATTTTACCTTCGGCTAAACCTACAAAGTTTGCAACAGTTAATGGAACACTATCCATGGCCAAACGTAATAAAATAGTACCACGTGTGGTTTCTATTTGTGCATATAACCCTTTTTCTAATTTTGGTTTCTTTGGTTTTTTAGCCTCGCTTGAGTTTATACATGCAAGTACTAGTAAAATTGCGAATATTGTTTTTTTCATCTTGATAAATATATTAAAGTTAAACATTAAATCTAAAGTGCATTACATCGCCATCAACTACGGTGTATTCTTTTCCTTCTACACGCATTTTTCCAGCTTCTTTAACGGCTGCTTCTGTTTTAAATTGTATAAAATCGTTATAGGCAATTACCTCTGCTCTGATAAATCCTTTTTCAAAATCGGTATGAATTACGCCAGCTGCTTGAGGCGCTTTAAATCCTTTGGTGATTGTCCAAGCTCGCACTTCTTGCACACCTGCTGTGAAATAAGTAATTAAGTTTAGCAATGTATAAGCTTCTCTGATAAGCTTAGCAACACCTGATTCTGTGAGGCCCATATCAGAAAGAAATGCTTCACGATCTTCATAACTTTCAAGTCCGGCAATATCCGATTCGATAGCAGCACTAATCATAATAATCCCTGCGCCTTCTTTTGCTGCTGCTTCTTTTACCAAATCAACATATTTGTTTCCGTTAACCACAGAAGCTTCATCTACGTTACACACATAAAGAACCGGTTTTGCAGTTAACAAATAAATGTCTTCCACATATTTTGCTTCATCTTCTGTAACCTCACAATTACGTGCAGATTGACCAGACTCTAAATGGTTTTTATATTTTAATAAAGTAGCTTCTGCTTTAGCGGCATCTTTATCACCAGTTTTAGCTGCACGGCTAATGCGTTGTAATTTTTTATCAATACTATCTAAATCTTTTAATTGCAATTCAGTATCAATAATTTCTTTATCACGAATGGGGTTTACACTTCCATCCACATGAATAATATTGTCATCATCAAAACAACGCAATACATGTAAAATAGCATCTGTTTCGCGAATATTAGCTAAAAACATATTGCCTAAACCTTCGCCTTTACTAGCACCTTTAACTAAACCTGCAATATCCACTATCTCGATAGTTGTAGGAACAACACGTTGTGGGTTGATTAGTTTTGCTAACTCGTTCATCCTATCATCTGGAACGGTAATGGTTCCAACGTTTGGTTCGATGGTACAAAACGGAAAGTTTGCCGCTTGCGCTTTTGCGTTGCTTAAACAATTAAATAAGGTTGATTTACCCACGTTTGGTAATCCTACAATTCCACACTTTAATGCCATTTTTTATTGATTTTTTAACCACAGGTTTACTGTAGTATTTATGTTTTAAAATTGGTTTTTAATTTACAAATTACAGGTAAATATAAACTCCAAATTAACTATTATTTAATAAATTGTTTCATATCGGTAATAAGCTTTTCGGCCAAGTGATTTGCGGTTGCTTCGCTTTGGCTTTCGGCATAAATACGTATAATTGGTTCGGTGTTTGATTTGCGTAAATGCACCCATTCTTTATCAAACTCAATTTTTACACCATCAACGGTATTAATTGGTTGCTTCTTATATTTATCTTGCACCTTTTGCATTAATGCATCTAAATTAATATCAGGCGTTAATTCAATTTTCTTTTTTGCGATAAAATAATCTGGGTAACTACTGCGTAAAATACTGCAAAGCTTATTTGATTTTGCCAAGTGGGTTAAAAACAAAGCAATGCCAACTAATGCATCTCGGCCGTAATGGCTTTCTGGATAAATAATACCACCATTGCCTTCGCCACCAATTACAGCATTGTTATCTTTCATCATTTGTACCACATTTACCTCGCCTACAGCACTAGCATAATAGTTGCCGTTTTGTTTTTCGGTAACATCGCGCAAAGCACGTGTTGATGATAAATTAGAAACAGTGTTGCGTTTTTGATTTAAACGTGATAGGGTTTCATCACTTACATTTTTTAAAACATAATCGGCAACAGCTACTAAAGTATACTCTTCGCCAAACATAGTTCCATCCTCGTTTACAAGCGCTAATCTATCTACATCAGGATCTACTACTATACCTAAGTCGGCTTTGTTTCGCACTACTTGGTTTGAAATTTCGTGTAAGTTTTCTGGTATGGGTTCAGGATTGTGCGGAAATTTACCATCAGGCGTACAGTAAATTTCAACAATATCAGTAACACCTAAAGCTTTTAACAGCAGAGGCACTGCAATACCACCGGTAGAGTTTACAGCATCAACCACTATTTTAAACTTTTTAGCTTTTATAGCTTTTACATCAACTAATTCTAATGCTAAAACCATATCAATGTGCCTTTTTATGGCATCATTATTTTGTGTTACGGTTCCAATTTTATCAACTCCAGCAAAATCAAAATCAGCTTTATCAGCTAATAAAAGTACTTGTTGGCCAACTTCATCATTAATAAACTCGCCTTTGCCATTCAATAATTTTAGCGCATTCCATTGTTTTGGGTTGTGGCTAGCTGTAAGAATAATACCGCCATCAGCGTTTTCTTCAGTAACCATTAACTCTACAGTTGGAGTGGTACTTAAGCCAAGGTCAATCACATCAATACCCAAACCAATTAAGGTTCCGGTTACTAATCTGTTTACCATGTCGCCACTTATACGTGCATCACGGCCCACAATAATGCGGCAAGTTTCTTTGTTTTGCTTAATAATTGTACCGAATGCTGCTGTGTATTTTACAACATCAATGGGAGTAAGAGCATCGCCTGCTTTACCACCAATTGTACCTCTAATGCCTGAAATTGATTTAATTAAAGTCACGTTTTTGTATTTTTTAGGGACCGCAAAAGTATCATTTGAGCACAAGCAATACAAGCTACATTTATAATTGCCTGATTACGTTTGTGGTTGATGTATAATGTTAGTTAGTATGCCATAAAAAAACTAAACTTGCCAAAGCAATGCAGGCTAATAAAGAATGGTTTAGTGAGTGGTTCGACTCGCCTTATTACCACATATTATACAAAAACAGAGATGAACACGAGGCTGAGTTTTTTTTAAGAAACTTGGTAGATAGACTTGCACTTACCCACGAACAAAAGTTAATAGACTTGGCTTGTGGAAAAGGACGACACAGTATTTACTTAAATAGCCTTGGTTACGATATTATTGGGGTTGATTTGGCTGCGCATAGTATAGCTGCTGCTAAGGTTTTTGAAAATGATAGGTTACATTTTGAAGTGCAAGATTTAAGGAATTTACCCTATAAAAATCAGTTTGATGTTGCTTTAAATTTATTTACAAGTTTTGGTTATTTTGATTGTGATGAAACCAACCGAAATGTGATGCAACAAATAAACACCATTTTAAAACCAAACGGCTTGGTGGTGATTGATTTTATGAATGTAGATTGCGTTTTAGCCAACCTTGTACCTTTTGAAGAAAAAGAGATTGAAGGCATTTTATTTACAATAACCAAAGTGGTAAAAAATGGTATTTTAATAAAACGTATTGATTTTAAAGATGAAGGAAAAACCTTTAGTTTTTGTGAGGAAGTTCAGGTTTTGCAATTAACAGATTTTGAACGTTTGTTTGAGTTAAGTGGAATAAAAAAACTGGAGGTATTTGGTAATTATAATCTTGATGTATTTGACGTAAAAAGTGCAGATAGGTTAATTTTAGTTGGACAAAAACATGCTTGAAACGCTTAAACAAATAGATACTGAATGGTTTTTGGCGATTAATAATGGTTGGCAAAATGCATTTATGGATTGGCTTTGCCCTTGGCTTAGGCAGCCTAAAACATGGATTCCGCTTTATATTATTGCCATGTGGTTTGCTTGGAAAATTTATGGCAAACAAGCTTTGTGGGTTGCAGTTGGTGCGGGTTTATTAATATTAGTATCCGATCAGTTTAGTGCTAATTTAATTAAAAATACTTTTGAAAGATTACGCCCTTGTAACGATCCAATTTTAAAAACCAAAGTACATTTGCTTACCTATTGTGGAGGTGGATATAGTTTTATTAGCGCACATGCTACTAACCATTTTGCTATTGCCGTGTATTTTAGTTTGCTGTTTAAAAACACTTATCCCCGCATGTTGCCTTATGCTATTTTATGGGCTGCAAGCATTGCAATATCTCAGGTTTATGTGGGTGTACATTATCCTTTTGATATTATTTGCGGTGCAATAATTGGAAGTATATTTGGGTATATTGGTGCAGTTTTAATCTCAAAAATAATCAGAAAAAACAAATGAGTTGGTGGTTTTATATCTTATTAATTGCATTCCCTTTAACAGGTGGAATTATTGGTTATTACGCTAATCTTAGCCAAAAAATAAATATTAAAATAATACTTGCCTTTGCTGGTGCATATTTGCTTTCGGTGGTATTATTTCATTTAATACCGCATATCTATTTGGAGTCGAATGTGCTTTCGGGTGTGTTACTATTGGCTGGGTTTTTCTTTCAGGTTTTTCTCGAAAAATTTTCGCGAGGTGTAGAGCACGGGCATTTGCATTTGCACCCACATGGTAAAAAGAACAAGATTATTCCGTATGAGATTTTAATAAGTTTAAGCCTACATAGTTTTATGGAAGGCATGCCTTTGGGCAGCGGATTATTAGGTAACGAAAGAAGTGAGTTGTCGTTTTTATTTGGAATTATTAGTCACGAAATGCCAGCTGCTTTTGCTATGGTAAGTATATTAAAAGCTAGCCATGTAAAACCTAATTTATTAAAATGGTTTATTGTAATTTATGCAAGCATGAGTGCAATGGGAGCCGGAATAAGTGCGTTGCTTAAAAACAGTGTCGACCCACATTTGTTTGAATATTTAATGGCATTTGTGGTTGGTACTTTTTTACATATTGCCACAACTATATTATTTGAAAACAGCGAAGAACACCGCTTTAGCCGTAACAAAGTTTTAGCTATTATTGGTGGAATTGGATTGGCCGCTTTGGTTAGTTTATAGCGTTTTATTTAATTTTTAGGCATTAATAAAGCATCAACAGTTACTTCAATTTCTTCGGCAATTTTAGCTGTAACTAACTTTGGTATTTCTATGTTATGGTCGGCTACTTTAACATTAAAGTTGCTAATTAATTGTATAACCTTTCCTTTAATGATAATTTTTCCATTGATGGTTTTTACTTGTTCAACCCCATGTATTTTTAGCTTACCTGTTACTGTTACTTCAAATTCTCCTTCTTTTGTATAATCTATCACTTCATTTATTTTACCTGCAAAAGTGCTGTTAGTATACTTTTCACTTTCCATGTATTTTTCGTTAAAGTGCTCTTCCATTAATTTGTTTTGAAATTTAAAAGAAGTGTTTTG
>JAUCCO010000174.1:0-6259 GCA_034676125.1 Bacteroidia bacterium | reverse complement strand
TAACCTTTTTTTGCTATTTTTAGTAGGCACAATAAGTGCAAATATTAAAGCGCAAACCAATTGGGCCAATGTGTATTGCTACGATTCTGCATTTAATGTGCAAAGTATAGTTAATAAAAACGATACACTTTATAGCGCAAGTTATAGCCCCGCAGTTTTTTCTATGTCTACTAATGGTGGTGTTACTTGGACCGTTTTAAACAACCTAAAGCTTTATAGCATTCCATCTAGACTTTTAGTTTTTGATGGTGTTATATACAATTATGAAGCAGGCTTATATATTGGCATGATAATAAAATTATTAAAATACATTAACAATACTTGGGTTGAAGATACTGTTGGATTGGAAGGTAACAGTCCACAGAGATTAACTGTTGCGGGCGAAAGGTTATATACTTACACCGTTTTTCCCAATAATAAAGTTTATACTAAAACTAGCCACAACGGTACTTGGACCAAGGTTTTAGGATTTGAAGCAATAAATGGAGCAAAGCCTATGTTTAGCAAAAAAGGAAATACCTATTATGCTATATTGTATAAAGTTTTTGATAAAAAAACTTTAGTATGGACAAGTACTGATGGAATTAACTATACACAAATTAGCACAGCAGGTTTACCTCCCGATGATCCACACATGTTTATTACCCATAACAATTGTCAGTATATTAACTATTTTAAAGATACCAAACGGCCTGCCATTTACAAATCATGCGATAATGGCGCAAATTGGAGCGATGTAAGTCCATTTAAAAACCCAGATGCCACGCTGTGTAATGTACTTTTTACTGATAGCAATAGGTTATATGCAGTAGGCAATATTTATAACTATATCAATAATATATTTAGTGTTTATTATACTTCAGATAATGGACTAACTTGGAATGATATTACCGATACTTCTGCCGCCTTGGCCCCAAACTATTACATTACCGATATAGCAAAATTTGATACCACATTATTGGTTTCGCATGGCAAAATTGGTAATGATACAAGTGTTAAAAGTTGCATAAAAAGATACACACCACGCTACACAATAAACACGGGCTTAAGTGAACTAAAAAACACAGCAATTAATGGAATTTACCCCAACCCAACCAATAAGTATGTTACCATTTTATTGCCTACTTATTTAAATGTAACACAACTTGAGGTATTAAATTTACAAGGTCAATTAATTAAAACCATACCATTAGGTATTGCTGAAACCACCAAAAGTATTGTTGTAGATATTGAAGATATTTTACCCGGAATATATTTTGTTAAAATAGGCAACAGTATGCAAAAACTAATTAAACAATAACTTTTTAAGTAACACAAAAGCAAGTACCAAAAGTGCTTGCTTTTTTTAATGCCATCGCTACTACTATAATTATGGTACAAAAGAACCAAAATTAATACAAGCAATTTATATATGTAATACAATATAAGGCGATTGTGGGCTCGTTGTAGTTTTGGCTTAATTTAAGGACCAAACAAACTAGACCAATATCTAGTAATATTACGTTTATAAACTATCTGTAAAACCATTTATTTAAAGTCTGCCTAGATTAATATATGTTAACTCCACATTCTCTTAAAACTCCCATAAGCTTTAACCATGCATGTACAGTTATTGGGTTTATGCAATTGGGCTATAATGGGTTTCAAGGCACAGCAATGTTTTTATCTAGCAGCAATTCACAAATACATACCGATTGCAAAGGCCACTTACTTATTACAAAACAAATAGATACACAAAGATTGGTACTAGCCAATATAATAAATTTGGTGATAAAACCAGCTAAGCAACCGATAGTAGATTTACTATTAAAGTATATTTTTTTAAAATGTCTTAAAGCAAGCCGTTTTATTAATAGATATTCGGTTAAAGCATATTTGTACTTAAAGCTGTTCTTGGGAGCAAGCCTTAGGTTAACAATAAATAGGCAACAAGTAACTAAGTACGAAAATCCAATTTCATATTGCTGTATAAAAGATGATATAAATTACAAGAGCGAATTAGATATTACGCAAAAAGGTTTAAAAAGAAAAAAAGAAAATAAATGGAAGTACTTTATTAAAATTGTCTTGGCCTTTATTAAATTAATTTCCACATATAACGAACTTAACTACCTTAAAAAGCCTGTTACTACTTTAATACTCAAAGAAAAATACTGTTATGCACTCTCCACTTTAAGCTGAAAACGAATTTACTAAAACTTAAAAGATTTATACTTAACACAGGTATTTTATTAACAGCTAATATTACTGTTAATAATAATATACAATTACTTAACGTTCCAATTAAAACAGAAATAATAATAAAAAAATGGCATATTACTTTTTCACCGAATTAGATAAACTAAACAACCAAAATACAAGTGGTAATGGTGAGGCTTATGGGCCAACGAGTGCTGCTAGTGGCAAGGATAGATTTAGGATTACCAGCACGCATAAAGTGAGTATGGATGCCGAAGTAATAGCCGTATGTAAAGGCACTATTTTGGTGCAAGAACAAATAGGCAGCAGCGATTTAGTAAATATCATTCTTAAACCATTTCAACAGCCACCTTTTGAATTTCCTAAAATTAAATATTTTATTTACAGGGGAGTAAAAAAGAGTAGTTTGGCTAATGGAGTTGATATTGCTGCAAAAATAACCAATGATTTAACCAATAGTTTATGGACAGATTATAATAAATTTTATAATAATGCAACCGATCAAGCCCCTCCTAATGAGTTATTAGGATTGGGAATGAATACTGCTAACGCTCCTTACAGAGCCACAGATTTAATGGATGGGCTGTTTTGCTTAACAGGTGCCGACCACCAATTGCCAACTGTGCAAGCAGGTTGGCGAATAGCTACTTTTGACCACACGGTTGATATTGGTTTTGAAATTATGTTTGAAAGCCTTTGTTTTGAACCAACACTTGAACTTGCAAGAAAAGCAGATAATATTATAGAAGTAACCACTTTAACGGGATCTCCAACACAAGCAGTTTTTTTTGAACATTGGCACGATAAAGAAGACATTTTAAATTACATAGACCCTTGTGCTTTTTGGGGCAGTTTTTATACAAAAAACTTAACAGTAAAGCTAAGTAACAATAGCATTGACAAGAAAAAAGAAGAAGCACTTTATACCGATGTTTTAAGTTTATATAAAAATAAAAACAAATGCTATTTGGATATAAGAAATGAATTCAATTTTTCATTGAATTATTTTAAAAACTATGGCACCAGTGCTACCAATAATACCACCAATATAAAATTAGGTAAGGGAAGTAATACCATTACTGCTATTGATTACTATACCAATGGCTGGCCAATATTAATTATTGACAATACAGGGTTTAGCAGTACTAGCAACCATTATCAGGAAATTAGTTTACATCTACCTTGTGGCAATGGCGATAACCCTGCTCCTTTGGTTTATTTAAGCAGGGCTTATAAACCGGGAGTTAAATTCCCAGAAACATTTAACTTAAAACAAAAGTTTTTACCGCTTACAGTAAACTCAGATTATACCTATGTATTTAAAGTTGCTATACCATGGGTTAGTGGTAATTTGTATAGCAGTTTTATTAAAGTTAAGTATTGCAAACGATTTGCAAGAAATGAAAGTACTACTATTAGTTCATCTGGAACAGTGATAAGACCAAAAGAAGACTATAATTTTCTATTTGAATTTAAAAATTTAAATAGTTTTATAGATGAAACGGACTTAACAACAATTCAATTTAATGATGAGGTTTATTTTGGAATTGTTAACCTCGGTTTCTCTAAAGACATTGATAATGTGGTTTTGTTTTCGACTTTTATAAATAAGTATTCAAATGATAAGAAAATTAGCAATTCTAATTTTGATTTAGTTTATTCTAAAAGCCAATCAAAAAATATTTTAAAATTATTATCTGAATTAAATCCTAATATTAAGGAAAAGGAATACAAAATTGATTTAACAGAAGAGCCAGAAGGAATAATACAAAATGTGACTAATTTTATAAGTAACACATTCAATGAGAAATTTAA
This sequence comes from Bacteroidia bacterium, assembly GCA_034676125.1. Classification (GTDB taxonomy): domain Bacteria; phylum Bacteroidota; class Bacteroidia; order UKL13-3; family UKL13-3; genus UBA6183. The sequence continues at coordinate 2,245 of JAUCCO010000174.1, read as the reverse complement.
ATATAAAGATGTTAATGAATTTAGGTTTGTTTCAATAAATCTAATAGATTTTGCAGATATAGAAAGTCGCATTAACAGTAGTTTTATTGCAAAGTATCCAGTTTATATAGGCGTAAACTACTTAAATGATGGTATAGATCTTAACGGTTTACCTTTTAATAGATATGAGTTAGTTGCATGTGGTTATGAAAATGATTCAACTAACAATAGTGTAAAAGTAAAAGTAATAGATTTAAGCAGTTGGCAATATATTTCAAATCCAGTACAAGCTAATCAAAATGCAATTGATAGCTTAAATCCACAAATCATACAAAATACTACTTCATTTAGCAAAACAGAAAACACGATAAATAATATTACTACTTTTACTATAAAATGTAAAATGTATCTGGTAAAAGGGCCAGGAGTTACAGAAGATCAAATTAATACTTTACGCGATTATGTTGAAGCAGAAATTAAACAAGTGTGGAAAAGCGCTTCTTCAATTGATGGGAATAGGGGCATGCCAAATATTGTTACTCTTTTTGATAATGGAAATTATGTTGAGAAAAATGTAGTAATAAACTGCAATGATTTAGAAGTCGTAACTTCAAACGTAATACCTACTTTACACCAAGATGAGGTATGCATGTTAGTATTGCAAAATTTTGGAAAAAGTAGATCGTTTGTAAGGAATGCAAGATTTGGCGTTTATTATATTGGTGATTCGGGTAAAATAAGTTTTTTAGAACCATCACATGAGTTTGGCCATCTGCTAGGTTTAGCGGATAGATATTTACCAATAATGTGGACAGAAGCTAAACCAATTAATTCAAGTAGATTAACCCAAGGAAAAGCAGCGGACGGAAGTATGCGCTACTGTGAGCATGTCGCAATGTATATACCTGAATCTTATGACATTGATTATACTTCAAATTTTAAATGGATTCATAACTTAATGGGTTTACGTAATATGGTTCCCAAAGACAATATTCATAACGACCCTAAATATAATATTTGGGAAAATATTTTTGAAATGATTGAATATCAAAATTCTATTCACCAATTTAGACCAGTACTCAATAAAACTTCTGTTATAACCCCCACTGGTTATGATATTTTAGGAATATTTATTTCAAGAAAACAACTTGAATTGATATTATCAGGTCTAATTGAAGACAGTCCACACGTAAGAAAATTAGCTTTATTTATTAGTGTTAATGATGTTGATAATAAAAATGGATATCAGGGAACCTTTGCAGGTTTAGATAGAAATAGTGGCAAAATGTCTAAAAGAGATAATAACCTTGAAACTAATAAAGGTATTAATATGGAGCAAAGAGTTATACAAAAAAAATTCAATGATTGGTTTGCCCCGAGTGATTACAATTCACCTATTAATATTGGTGCAAATTTAATTGATATTGAGCTAGGTGGGCATTTAGACGAATATAATGTGTTTATGGCTAAGGATATATCTACTATTTCAGAATTATTTTCTAAATTTAGTAATGACGTTGATGCTTATAAAGCAATTGAAACTGAATTAAATATTAACGGTGAAGTTATTTGGAATAAGCTGGAAAAAATACCTTATACCACAACTGGTCATGTTAATAATGTTAATTTCCCTAATGAGAGTTTTGATGCACCAACGCAAAAAAGATATATAAGATATAGTAAGTACTTTCAAAGAAGAATAATAATTGATTCATTATAGTAAAAATGAAAATAACTGTTTATATCATACTTGTTTTGGAATTAATTTCAGTAGCTTGTTTTGGGCAAACCAAAGAAGATTCTTGCTACGCTTGTGGAACCTTTACCTTTTTTTGTGAAGATATAATTGAAAATAATGATTGTGATAAAAAATGGCAATATTTAAATCAATATTATAGACTTAATAATTTAAACAAAAAATCTATATTAGTTGATACATCTGACACAATTACAAGTTCAAAAATGATTATTTTTGATTTACACGATACTATAGTAAAAATCCTTCAGTATGAAAACGTAAGTTATCAAATACTTAAGGAAATTCATAAATATAACAAAATTAAATACGCTGAAATACATATTTCAACAAATTGGGAAAATGAGTTAATTGCAGATGATTTATTTAAAGAATTAACAAAAAAAATAGCTCCAATTAATACGCTAGAATATTTGTGTTTATTTACTCGTGGTAATATTGATAGTTCTATTTTTAAATCATTGTTGTCCGATAAAAGTACAAAATGCAACTTGGATTATAAAATGCACT
>JAUCCO010000173.1:0-6336 GCA_034676125.1 Bacteroidia bacterium | reverse complement strand
AAAAGCGCATCCAGATGTGTTTAATATTTTATTGCAAGTCTTAGATGATGGCCGCTTAACTGATAATAAAGGGCGAGTAGCTAATTTTAAAAATACCATTATCATCATGACTTCGAATATTGGTTCGCATATTATTCAAGAAAAATTGGAAGATTACAACGAGTTTAACAAAGAAGATAAAATAGCGGAAGCCAAAGCCGGAGTAATGGATTTGTTAAAACATACCATTAGGCCCGAGTTTTTAAACCGTATTGATGATGTGATGATGTTTACGCCATTAAGCCGCGAAAACGTGCGCGAAATTGTAAACATCCAATTTAAATCGTTGCAACATACCATGGCCGAACAAGGCATGGAAATTAGTGCAACTGATGAAGCATTGGATTGGTTATCGCAGTTGGGTTACGACCCTCAATTTGGTGCCCGCCCACTAAAACGTGTGATGCAAAAGCGCATTTTAAACGAACTCTCTAAAGAGATTTTAATGGGCAACATCAAAAAAGATAGCAGCGTATTAATCAAACTCAACGATAAAAACCAATTCGAGTTTGTGAATGAATAACAGCTACCTCGAGCCGAAGGTGCAGACCGAAGCGTCTGCATGAGGCTTTGTATGGGCCAATGATATGGCGCGTGTATCGAGAAGTGATTTTTATAGCAATCCACTTCTCGATACAAAAACTCATTCGTGCCTCATTCGTTTTTCACTCGAAGAGGCTTTAACTAAATAAAATTTAATCCTCCGTGGTGTAAAAGCTGCGGAGGATTTTTTCAGCCACCTCGAGTGCGCTTTGAGCGGGCTAGTGTGTTGGAGCGCATACCGAGAGGTGATTAATAAATCAATCCACTTTTAGCTCGAAGAGTCTTTAACTAAATAAAAATTAATCCTCCGTGGTGTAAAAGCTACGGAGGATTTTTTATTGGGGGGCTTCACAGCCGTTTCGCTGCGCTTCAGGCTGTGCGGGTTTGAAATCCCGAACGTGCTTCGGGACTTTACGCGCTGCACGGCAGCTTGCTTCTTCCGAAGCTTCGGAACCCTAAGCCGAGTATAACTAACCAGTTAAATTATTAGAAACTATATTAGTATTTAGTTAAATATGTTTTGATTTATTATTTTGCCTTAACTTAGTTTAGAAGCAAATGCAAAAGACAACATTTAAAACTGAAATTAATTTCACCACGCGAATGGATTCGGCAGCGAAGAACGGATTATTTACTTCAATATAAATCATCTATTGTTCCTACACCAATACTTTCCAAACAAGATTTAACCCCTGCATGATGCTCAGTTTCTTTAAAAACATCAAAGCAGCTTTCATCAACAATCTGATTATTTAAAGTCAAATTATCAATGGTTGTGTGTTCAAAATGCTTATAAATCAAGCCCTCTGTGACTGTTGTAAGCTTCAAGCATCGATCAGCAGCCTTGGGTGTTATTGCTACATTAATTCCATCTCCCGATAAGCGCATACTTGGATAAAGAACACCATCAAATCCCATCTTTACAACCAACTCTGTAAATAGTGCAGAAAGAATATAGTTGCAATGATGTTCTTTAACATCTTTAGAAAATTCCTTTGCAAAGAAATCCGTAACGTATAATGTGGATTCGAGTTCTTCAGGATAGTTTTTTATAAAAGAATTGAACGCTTCATACAACTCATTAAGGTATAGCATTTTTGAAGAGAAATCTCTGTTTTGTACTATTGCTATAAGGTGTATGTCTTCAATAACTTCCCAGATGCTATAAGTAATTTTCTGAAGTCCTTTCTTACTTTTGTCCCTTATCCACGGCAAAGACTCAAAAGTGCATGTTACTCTTGGATCTCTTACCTCATTTGGATTAGCATTTTCAGGTATTAAAACACCATAAAACATGGTCATATTTGGTGTACTAGCTCGTTGAAATGTAGTGTTATACTTTGATGGCTTGAATGATAAAGAATCTCTACACCTAAAAATTTCTCCTCTTCCGTTCGGTCTTGCTCTGGTCAATCTATGCTCTTTATGCAACGTCACTGATACACCACCAAATTTTCCAATCTCATTTATTAGACTTATTGCTTCATCAACAGGATAGCTTGTTAGATTCAAAGCTGCAAGCTTATCAATAGTTGTTTTGACTTGATTACTTATTGGGGACATATATCACAGCAATTTAGTTATTTATTACAAGGATTAAAATGTTGGTAAAAATAATATACATTAATAGGATTTTTGAATGAAAGTAAGATAGAGAAAATTACAAAATTGGTGATTTGCGTTCGAAATTGAGCCATGAACTCCAACGGAGTCGCACGTTTATACCCAATTATTAACCACCATAACAACCGACACCGCTTGGGTCGCACATCCTCATCAATATTGCTAAATAATAATTTGGCTAAAGTCAGTGGTAATTCAACATTTGAATTGGATTTTAATTTGTTAGATTCAATTTAGTTTCATCTGCTTTTTTAGTTGCACTTCATTTTATTACCAATGCGAAAATTGCATTTAAATAGGTTGCTAAAAAAACGACTAATTACTTTTGACTTTCTAATGTGTTTTTACCAACATTATAGGCATAAACTGCTGCTGGCAAATATTGAATTTGTAAGTTTTGGTATTCTTTTATTCCCGATTTATCTATTGAAGTTACAAGTGCTTGTTTAAGTTTATGCTCTTCACAAAATGATGCAAGACTTTTCAATTCATTTGGGGCCTCATAAAACCTATTACTCCATTTTATTTCAACCGCCCAATCAGGTTTATTTGTTTTTCTACTGATGTTAATTAAATCAACTTCTCCATTTTTCCATCTGGCATAATAGGGGATAAAGGAGGTGCGCTGCATCCATTGACTAAATATTGCGGTTTCAATTATTGCACCCATTCCATCCGATTCTGCTGATAGTGGTGCAAATAATGCACTTCGTAAACTGGGGTTTGTTAGGTATATTTTAAAAAAATTCTCTCGCTGAAACCTACCTGCTTCTTGGTCAACTCGTTTTACAATATGCACTAAAAAAGCTGCTTCTAAATAAGATAAATACTGTCTTAATGTAGTTTTTTTAACACCACTGTTTTTGCTTAATTCATCAATGCTACACTCTTGTCCGCTATTCCATGCTATTGTAGTAAAAAGTGAATTTAATTCTTGTACATCTTTAATACCGTATAATCCTGGTAAATCTCTAAGCAATACTTTGTCAATGATATCAGCTCTCATAAACCTACTCGGATTATTTTGTATTTCTTGGTTAAATATTACTTCTGGGTATCCACCAAAATTTACGTAATTAATAAAGTGTTTGTTTAACTCGGCAATATTTGTTGTTGATGAAAAAATTGCAATATTTCCCTTCCAATTAATGGTATCATCTTTTATTAATGTACCTAAATTTTTAAGGTGTATATATTCATAAAAGGTTAATGGTGGAAGCATAAAATCGGTAAACCTACCGGCACCACTTTCATTGCTTTTTAACTTTAATGCAGCCGCAGCAGAGCCACTTGCAATAAATTTTGTATGATGATAAACATCAACCAATGTTTTTAAATGAATCTCCCACTCTTTTAAGTATTGTATTTCGTCAAAAAATATATACCAACCATTCGAATCATTATCACCTGTGGCTTTTTTAGCCAGGGTAAATAACTCGTTTAATGGAATATTGTTATAAATAGGAGTTTCAATAGAAGCATATAAAATTTTTTGAGGAGGCACGCCATCGGCAATTAATTGTTGAATAGTATGGTAAATCATCACTGTTTTTCCAACACGTCTTGGACCCATTAATACACTTGCTCGATGAACAGTTGTGTTTTTTACCAATGGATAAAACAGGTTAAAATATAGTCTTGGCTCAAATGATTGATAATATCCATCTAAACTACCAGTTGCCCACCAAGGATTTTCAAATTGAAGCCTTGCTACAATTTGTTCTTCAGAAAAAGGATTTAAAGCCATATATGACACAAATATACCAAATAAGGTTAAAAATAAAACCTTATATAACTTATTTTATGCAAATAAGGAATATTTCATAAATAGATAAACCTTATTTTACAACTTTATGTAAGTGTAATTCCAATCATTTTTAGCAAAATCAAATTTCAAACCACACCAATAAAAAAAGCCTCCAATACACCTAAATGTATGGAAGCCTTTTTTGATTTTTTGTTAAACCTTAAACCTATTCACCAATTCTAAAACCAGTTCCTAAATGTATATCTCTAACATAAGTGCTGCCCGAAATTACAAATAATCCTGTAGCTGGTGTAACACTAAAAGGTTCTGCAATTGATGGAACATTACCACCTAAATACCCTGTTCCTTTATCTGTAATTGTTACACCTGAGATGGACCCATTTGCATCAACAATAGCCACTGCCGTGGCTCCAGCACCAGGCCCATTTGTAGGGTTAGAAGTGATAACTATTTTAGGTGCACCTGTGTATTTACTTCCACCATTAACAATATTTATGCTGCTAATTTCTCCATTAGTTACCGTTACTGATGCTTGTGCTCCACTTCCAGATATTAGTTCAATACTAGGAGATGATGTGTAACCAGTTCCAGCATTAGTTATGGTAAAACCAACTACTTTTCCATTAGAAATTAATGCATTTGCAACTGCTCCATTTCCGCCTCCACCAGTTATTTTTACTGTAGGGGCCGAGTAATAATCATTACCACCATTAAAAATACTTATTCCTGTTAAACCTCTTCCGCTAAACATTGCTGTTGCGCTTGCTCCACTACCTGCACTTAAAGCTATAGTAGGTGCAAAAGTATAACCACTGCCTGGGTTTGTAATTGTAAATCCTGTAATTACGCCTGTGTTTACATCAACTGTTGCAATGCCTTGTGCCCTTGTTCCACTTGCTATATCTGGTAGCGAAAATGTAACAGCAGGATTACCTGTATAATTTGAACCGCCATTGGTTATAACAAACGAGGTAACAGATTGACCACTATATACTGTGCTTGCACTTGCATTTGTTCCACCGCTTGGTGCAGCAGCTATTGTTATAGTAGGATTACTAATGTATCCACTACCCGCATTGGTAATTGTTATAGATGTAATTGCACCCGTAGTAGCATTTATTACAGCAGTAGCAGTTGCATTTACACCACCTGTTAAAGTTGGTGCACCAATGGTAATTGTTGGAGCTGTTATATAACCGTTTCCACTGTTAATTACTTGGATAGATAACACGGAACCACCACCGCCAATTGTTGCATTAATATTTGCGCCACTACCACTAATTATACTCACTGTAGGGTCGGATGTGTATCCACTACCAGCGTTGGTAATATTAATTGCAGTTACTACACCATTTGTTACAATAGCACTTGCTGTAGCACCATTTCCACCACCACCATTTATAATAACTTTAGGAGCCGAAGTGTATCCAGTACCACCACTATTTATGTTAATTTTATCCAATTGTCCGCTACCCGAAACCGATGCAGATGCAAATGCTCCACTTCCAGATAAAAAGGTTACCTGAGCACCACCAGCAGGCGGTATTACCGATGGAAATTGAGCTGAACTATAAAGAGTACGTACTGTTTTTGATTGGTTAAATCCAGCAACTGAAGCGTTTTCGTAATACTTTTGGTTACTTACCATATCAGGCGCATTTAATTTAAAAGGTAATCCATCAATCGAGCCTGGGATGGTAATAGCATAATTTCCCAATGCATCTGTGCTATCATAAAAAGCGGCTTCGTAGGCAAAATTCAATATTTTACCACTTTGCAAACTATCTAAAATGTAGGGGTTCTTTATCTTTAAATATTGGTCGTAAAAACTTGGATTGGTAGCATCAATAGAGGCCACTATTTTTGTGCCTGTGGGTACAATTTCGCGTGTGCTGTTTGTTAAATCATTTTGATAAGTAACGCGGCCAATTAATTGAGCAGTTAAAGCATCATTTTTGGTTCTAAAAATTGGGATAATATTAGCCACATCTACCTTTCCGGCCTTGGCACTTCCAACGGCAGCATTTACAGTAACCAAATACTTAATAGCAGTCATATCATCTTTAGTAATCGATACCGCTAAAACACCTTTAAAAAATCCAGTAAAATTAGCCATGCCACTTTGGTCGGTTGTTATTTCTTGTTTTACTCCATTTTGTGTAATGGTTACTTTTGCATCTGCTACATGGTTATCTGATGCTTTTCCATAACCTAAAGAAAAGTTTGTGCCCGACACAAGTAGTACGGTATAATTTAACCGTACACTTGTATCAAGACTGTAATCTGTAGGCGGCTTAGCCGGATTCGCGGGGTTATTATTTGTGATGTTGTTTGTAACAGGTGCTAGGTCGTCTTTTGTACAT
>JAUCCO010000172.1:0-6342 GCA_034676125.1 Bacteroidia bacterium | reverse complement strand
ATTTCTATAAGGCGTATATAAATTGGTAATTGAAAGCACTTTTTCAACACCTTCTGTTTGGCCAATTTTATTATTAAGCTCAATTAAGTCGTTAAAAAAATCCTTATCGTATAATTTGTCAGATTGAATACCAACGGCCAATATATTGCCATCTTCGCCAAATGTTTCTTTAAACTTTACATACTCTATAAAGTCGGGGTCATCGTTGGGTATAACCTTCGCAAAATCGTATGTAAGTTGTACTTTAGTTGCAAAGTATGTAAATGTAATGGTTAAAGCAGCTAGTGCAATTAAAAACCAAAAACGGTTGCGAATAACGTAAGTTCCTATTTTTTGCCACATAATAAGTTAGCGAATTTAGGTAAATATAATTGGCATGTATTATTTTTATATCGAGTTAGGTGTAACATTTTTGCTTTAAATGCGTTACGTTTGAGGTGTTTTTATTAATAAAATTACATGCGTTTTAGTATTATATTATTGATTGTTAGCTTTTTTGTTTGCCCTGCCTATGCACAATTCAGTGTGCCTAAAGTTGGCAGTTGGCGTGTACATTTACCTTATCAAACCAATACCACAGTTGCTCAAAATGGCCCAATAATTTATGTAGGCTCGGCTAGTGGCGTATTTAGTTTTGATATTGAAGATAACTCGCTTGAGGTATTAAGTAAAGTAAATGGATTAAGTGATGTGGAGGTAAGTAAACTTGCTTTTGATGATGCCACGCAAACTTTAGTTGTTGTTTATAATAATACCAATATTGATTTGGTAAGCAGAGGTATTGTAACCAATATTCCAGACTTGTTGCGTAAAAGTATTATTGGCGATAAAATGGTAAATGATGTAACTGTTGTTAACGGAATTGCTTATTTGGCCTGCTCGTTTGGCATAGTTAAAATAGATTTAGCACGTAAGCAAATTATAGATTCGTATCAAAATATTGGGTTAAACGGAAGCAAAATTAATGTTAACGATGTGGCTATTTACAACAATAGTATTTATGCCAGTTCTAATCAGGGTTTGTACCGTGCATCTTTAACAAGTGGTAACCTTAGCGATTTTAATTTTTGGGTTAAGGTTGATAATGACAGTGCTATTCAATTGCTACCTGTGGCTAATTTTTTATTGGTAACTACCCCTTCAACCATAAATAAAATTAGGCGTTATGATGGTTTAACTTGGGATACTTTGCCCGGAATACTAAACGAGCCGATTAAAAATATACGCATAAGTGCGCAAAAATTATTTTGTATTCAAGAATCGCATGTGGTAACTTTTGATGCACAATTTACACCAACTACATTTTTTGTAGCAGGTGTGCTTGATGGCGTAATTAATACTGAAAATAATTATAGCTTAGCCATTAAAGACCAAGGCTTGGTATTGTTTGAACCAAGTGGAAATAGGTATTTGGCTCCAGCAGGCGCTTGGGGAAATACAGCTACTAAATTCTCCTACTCATCAACCCAAAAAAAATTGTTTGTAGCAGGTGGTTTTGTAGATGGAATTGGCACTGCAAACGGACTTAGAAGCACGGGTAACAATAATAAATATTATGTGTTTGATGGCAATATGTGGTACAACTCGGCATTATTAAATAATGTTTTGGTTGATAAATGCCGAGATTTTATGGATGTGGTTTGTGATGCAAAAAGTAATAAAACTTACCTTACTAGTTATGGTTTTGGTTTGCTTGAAGTTAATAGCTTAAATCCTATAAATTTGTTTGATACCAGCAACAGTAGCATAGGTTATTTTGCAAACGAAATACCAACTTATAAACCTGTTTTTGCAGCAGGAACAGCAATTGATGAGATTGGAAATGTGTGGGTAACTAGTTATGGTGCAGCTAAACCTTTATCGGTAAAAACACCCAGTAACCAATGGTATTCGTTTGGATTTAATGGAGGTAATAGCACGGTTAGTTATATGGTGTGTGATAATAATTTTCCGCGAAACAATAAATGGATTATTAATAACCGCAGTGGTGGTTTATACGTATACAACGAAGGTGCAAACCTTGCTTTAGAAACAGATGATCGTTTTAAAATATTGGGTAAAGAAAAAGGAAATGGACTATTGCCAAGTAACAATGTGCTTAGTTTGGCATTTGATAAAAATGGTGAAATGTGGGTTGGAACAGATCAAGGGTTATGTATTATTAGCGACCCAACGGCTGTGTTTAGCAATAGTAGTTCACGTAGTTTTGATGCCCGACAATTGATATTTAAAACAGGTAGTTTTAACAGTATATTTTTGGGTACGGATGCTATACTATGTATTAAGGTTGATGGCGCAAATCGTAAATGGATTGGCACTCGTAATGGTGTTTGGTTGGTGAGTGAGGATGGTTATACTGTAATAAGAAATTATACAACACAAAACAGTCCGCTGTTATCAAATGTGGTGTATGATATAGGTATTTTTGAAGAAACAGGTGAAGTGTTTTTTGCTACCGAAAAAGGCATTATAAGTTATGCAGGTGATGCAACAAATGCAAACGAAACACATAATAAAGTTGTGGTGTATCCTAATCCTGTGAGGCCAGAGTATAGTGGCGAAATTGCCATACGCGGACTAGCAGAAAATACCAATGTTAAAATTACTGATATAGCTGGTAACTTGGTTTTTGAAACCAAAGCAAATGGTGGAATGGCAACCTGGAATGGAATTAATTTTACGGGTAAACGTGCTGCAACTGGTGTTTATTTAATTTATAGTAGTAATGAGGATGCAACAGAAACCTATGTTACTAAGTTACTATTTATTAATTAAGAGGTTATTTTTAAGTAATGTTGCACCATGCTAACTAAGTGCAAAGCCATTGTTATAAAGTGTATTGATTACAGCGAAACAAGCGTAATTTTAAAGTGCTTTACAGATGTTTATGGCATGCAATCTTATTTAATAAATGGGGTGCGAAAAAACAAAGGAAGCATTAGTCCTTCGCAATTGCAACCGCTTACTTTGTTAGAGTTAGAAGCGCATCACCAACAAAATAAAAACTTACAGCGCATTAAAGAATTAAAGTGTACTCCACTTTTACACGAAGTGCATTTTAATATGGTAAAAAGTGCCATTGGCATGTTTATGTCCGAAGTAATTTACCGCAGTGTAAAAGAAGAAAATCAAACTGATAATAACTTGTTTGATTACTTATACAATACCATACAGATTTTAGATATGGAACAAGAAAAAGTGGCTAATTTCCCTGTGTTTTTTTTGGTGAATTTGTGTCGTTATTTAGGTTTTTATCCTAAAGTAAATAGCAATGGAACTACAACAATGGGATTTAATTTTAAGGATGGTATTTTTGAACCTTATGACGATAAAAGCCCTTTTCAGTTTGATTTAGTTACCAGTAAATTGTTGCTTGAACTTATTATGTGCAACTATCAGCAACAAAAAGAAATGCCCATACAAGCAGCGCAACGCAAACAATTAACCAATGGATTGATAACTTATTACAACCAACATTTAAGTGGTTTTAGTAACATGCGTAGTCACGAAATTTTAGCAGAAGTATTAGAGTAAAAGTAGGTTGTTATTGCTGCTTACTTAGCCCATATTTGTCAATAAAAGGCAGGTCAAACATGTTGTGTTCGGCTCTGTAAACAACTTCGCAATCGATAAGTTTATAACATATTGAATCTACAGGGCCCCAAGCATAATTGCATCGGCCAATCATTTTCCCCAATTCATCATAAACTAGTGTTCCACCATCATTCACCAACATAGTTGAACAATATATTTTTTTGCCATTTAAATTACATTCAGAAATTTCTAGGTTTGAGCTTTTGTTGTAGAGTTTTCTCACTACCTCATTTTGCAAAGGCACATCTTTTTTACAGGCATTAAATAATAACGCAACAAAAAGAATAACGAGTAATTGCTGTATTTTTCTCATGGCTTTTGTTTTTTTATATTTTGGTTATTGGGTCTAACCATTGGTGCTAATTTCAAACTATGAATAAACTAACTCACAATTTGTTATGTAAAAATTGCGAAAAAAAACGAGATAACAAAATCAATGCAGCGATTTTTTGTTTTCATAAACAAGAGCGACCACCATTAAATGGCCGCTCCTGCTTGGTTAAAAATTGTACTTAATATTTAAACCTCCAAAGTAATTAATTTCTGTTGGTGCTGGAATGTATGCATCGGGAAGTTGATTAACAAAAGCCATATAATAATATTGCGAACTGGTAATGTTATTGGCACTTGCATATATATCAAATTCAAAATGTTTGATGGCTTTTGTAAACCCCAATTTAGCATTTAATAAACTATATGGTTTGGTTTCGTTTAGCCCATCTGAAGTGTAATACATTGAACTACGATAATTAAAGTTAATGTTTCCGTAAAACCCAATTTTTGTATACGCATCAATACCAAAATTATAAACCATTGGTGAAACTCCTGCTACTACTTTTCCGGTATAATCTTCAATTAACAAACTATCTTTATTTGCAGAGCTTTTACCCACTTTCTGAAACTGAAAATTTCCATATTTAAAATCAGAATATGTAAGGTTAGCAAATGGCTGTAATAGTCTAATAAAACCAGTGTTAGATGAAATTATTTTATACTTTACCAAAAACTCAAATCCATTATTTTTTATTGATCCGCCATTTATTAGGTAAGAGTAAAGGGTAACTGTTTTTGCGGGGTCGGGCACTGCAACGGCCGTAAATTTGTTTTCAAAACTGGCATTAAATATTGCAACCGTATAAAACAATCTATTATTTAACATACTTCCTTTTGTTCCTAACTCAATTTGTGTTCCTTTTTCGGGCTTTAAACCAGTATTAATTTGCCCTGTTGTTGATATTAGAACATTAGCACTTACAGGAGCTTTGAATCCTACAGAATAAGAAATGTAAACAGACGCAACTTTATTAATTTTTTTATTAATTGCTATGTTTGGCGAGATAAGGTTATTGTAATTGGTTTCGTATGTTTTTAATGCAGCATTATTAGGATGATTATTTGACAATCCCCACAGCCTATCTTCCAATTTTATACTCATGTTACTAATTCCAACACCTGCATTTATACTAAAATCTTTAGGTAAATCTACCGTCCATTGGGTAAAGTAAGTGTATGTTGAATTAGTAGTAGCTTGGTTACTCTTGGTTTTAGTGATGATGTTATAACCCGTTAAATTGGTACTATCGACACCCATATCATAACCAATTGTAATGGCATTCATCTTTTGCATTTCTATGCCTGTAATACCCGATAATTTAATTTTTTCTGAAAGTTTAAACTGTTTTTCGATAACCGAACGTAATCCATAATTAAGCGGAACCTTATCTGTCCATCCACCTGCCGAACTTTGATCTATGCTTTGTGCCGAACCAAAGAAAGATGTTGTGTTTGATGTGGAAGCGTTAAGTTTATAGGTATGCCCAACACCTGCTCTAAAAGTTTTAACTGCCGAGTGTGCATTGTTTTTAATATACCTTGAGTTACCCGAATAATTTAAAGTATCATATTGTCCTGTGGTCATCTCTCCATTGCGTTGGTCGTAGCTATCGCTGTAACCCAAATAGGTGGTAATACTTTGCTTGTTGTTTAATGTAAAATCACCAATCATATTTACAAATTCTTTTTGCGATTTGGTGTGTACCATATAGCCATCAAACCTTTGGCGACCATAGTTTACAAGTAATGATGCATTTTCGCCACCTATAGCTATATGAGTTGTTGTTCTTAATAAACCATAACTTCCAACCAATATATCTTGGCCAATGGATATTTTATTTTTTGCAGCTTTTTGTGTTTTTAAATTAACTACACCTGCTATGGCTAAACCATATAATGTACCCGAAGGGCCTTTGCTAATTTCTACATCACTTATTGAGTTAAAATCAATATCATCCATCACCGTAATTCCTTCTGCATCTGTGATTGCAATTCCATTTAAATACACCTTTATTCCTTGCGCATCAAAGTTGCTGTTAATCCCTTTATTACCCATTCCATTTCCATATCCACGAATAATAAATTGTTGGCCACCCGATATGGTTCTTTTTACCATAGATACACCCGGAACATTAGTGTTTATTGCATCGTCAAGATATAATCCGGTGCCTCGCTTTAATTCAATATGATTGAGTTTAACAATAGAAGATGGTTGATTTAATAATGATTTATTTTTGTTAGATGTAGCTGTAATTTCTATTTGATCTAAGCTAACTGTTTTAGTTGTATCGGGTATGCTGTTTTGCGCGTACGATAGTTGAATACAAAACAATAAAATGGTTAAAAGGGTATATTTTTTATCACTGTTGTCCGATAAAAATTTAAAAGAAGGAAGCAATTAACTCCCTTCTTTAT
>JAUCCO010000171.1:0-6357 GCA_034676125.1 Bacteroidia bacterium | reverse complement strand
ACCACCAACGAAAAAGGAACAGGTATTGGTTTGATGTTATGTAAAAGTTTTGGAAAGTTAATGGATGTTGAGATTTTAGCATCAAACAATAATGATAAAGGAGCGTATTTTACTGTAGTATTTAGTAGCTAAGGGTTTCGACCTGTATATCGGTTTAAAATATTGGTGTTAACAGCTTTATCAATTAAGGCTTGTTTGTGTGTTAGGCTAATTGGAATTTTAAAAGTATCATTTAGCGTTACTTCACTAGCACCAATAGCAGAAATATTTTTTAAATTTACGATGTACTGTTTGTGAATGCGCATAAAAATGGTTTCGGGTAATTGTAGTTCTAAGTTTTTTAAACTTACCAGGGTGATGTGTTGTTTATCAAATAGCGTATAAATTTTAGAGAACTCGCCCATGCTTTCTATATAGGCAACTTCGTCAAACTTTATTTTTACCAGGTCGGGGGTTTCGCGTATAAAAATATAGTCCTCGGTTTTGTTTTGATTTATATTTACAACAACATTTTCTGTTTGTTGTTCCGAAAGTTTTTTCATCTCTATATACTCAATTACTTTATTTACACTTCTTGCTACCCTTTCAAAAGTTACGGGCTTTACAATAAAGTCTATGGCATCTAATTCAAAACCTGTGGCGGCATACTCTGGGTAAGAGGTAATAAATACTACTGCAGGCTTTTTAGATAGGCTTCTTATTAAATCAAGGCCAGAAATATCGGGCATATCAATATCAGAAAATATAATATCAACTTCGTTTGTTTTTAATGCTTGTCTGGCTTCAATACCATTGCCACACACCGCAACAATATTAACGCAATCGGTCATTTCTAAAAACATTTGTAAGGCATCTCGCTCCAAAAAACTATCGTCAGCAATTATGCAATTATATTTAGCCATGGTTTAAATTTAGGTGTAAGATGTAAAATTTAGGACTAAAAACAAAAACAAAATACGTTAAGGTTATTTAAGTTATTGTTGGTAAACACTATGTTCATTTATGGTAAGCGAATTTCTACTCATCAACTCACAGGCATGTTTTATCAACTATATAACTAGTTAGGTAAACTATGTATGATAATTATTAAGGAACTTATAATTTTTGATGTGTTTTTAATAATACCATAACATGTTACACAACTTTACCACAAAGGTTAACGCTCAATTTAAAAATCAATTAAATACCAATTTAGCAACACTTAGGTTCAGCAATCTATTGCCACTTAAAGTTGTTTTTTTGTTGGTATTTATAATATTAGCATTTAATTCAAATGCTCAGCTTAGTGGTATTAAAACAGTAGGCGCTGGCAAAAACTACAGCAATATTGCAGCTGCTATTTCCGCTTTAAATGCGAGTGGCATAGGCAGTGGTGGCGTTACTTTTAATATAGATGCTGGCCATACCGAAACTTTTGCATCACGTACGGATGGTTTAATTACCGCAACAGGCACATTGGCTAACCCTATTGTATTTCAAAAAAATGGTGCAGGTTCTAATCCAACAATAACCGCAGGTACAGGAACTGGCTCACTAGATGGAATTATAATAATAGCAGGTGGTGATTTTATAACCTTTGATGGTATTGATGTACAAGAAAATGCATCTAACATATACAGCACCACACAAATGGAATGGGCTTATGCCATTTTAAAAAGTAGTGCAACAGATGGGGCAAAAAACATCACAATAAAAAACTGTAATGTAATATTAGGTGGTAGCTATCTTGGCACTGGAATTTACATAGCCAATCATTTGGCTGCTAATAATACCAACTTATCTATTACAGATACCGCAGGTAGGCATACCAATATTATTATTTTAAACAATAATGTAAAGAATGTATCTAATGGTATTACAGCTAATAGCAATTCAAGTGGTGTTTTTGATACTTGGGTGCAGTTAATTGGCAACCATATTGAAGACTTTGGTGGTTATGGAATACTTCAAAATAATCAAACATTTTCTGTTATTACAGGCAATAGAATTGAGAATGCAACTGCATATGCTGGAATGAGAATTTGGCAATGCAGTAATTCAACAATTACCGAAAATATTATATATAACATTACAATAAGTAGCGTTTATAACAGTGCTATAATTGCTTTTTATAACAGCAATCTAGTAATTGCTAATAATACAATTGATAGTATTGTTTACACAGGCGATTTATATTCTGGTAGTGGTATAGAAATATATTATGGTACTGATAGTATTTATAATAATAAAATTTCAAGAATATATGCACCAAACGGAGTTACAAATTTGGCAGTATGCGGCATTCTATCAAATTCTAATTCTAAAATTTTTCATAATACTATTTTCTTAGATTGTAATAGTGGTGGCAATGGGTTTGGTAGTAATGCAATAGTTTCTGGAAATTATCTTGATTTGAGGAATAATATACTTTACAATGTATCTACTTATGGCTTAACAGCTGCATTAAGGTTAACGGGTTTGCTTGTATATTACAATTCAAATAGCAATAATAATTTGTTTTATGCAGGCATACCCTCTGCAACTAATTTATTATTTACGGATGGTACCAATAACATTGAAAGCATAGATGAACTAAAGAGTTTTTTAGCAACCCGCGATAAAAAAAGCGTGAGTGATGTGGTTAATTTTTTAAGTACATCCAGTAGCAATAATAATTATCTAAAAATTGATGTTTCGGTACCAACTATTGCAGAAAGTCGTGGGCAAAAAATTATTGGAATTGATGATGATTTTAATACCGTTGATATTCGTAAAACGTACCCTAAAGCTGGCCAATTAAATGGAGGTGGAACTGCGCCAGATATAGGTGCAATAGAGTTTGATGGCAAGCCATTTACAGAGTTTACTGTAGGTGCAGGTAAAGATTATAGCACCATTGCTGCGGCAATTGCTTACTTAAACACAAATGCATTAGCTGGCAAGTATGTAATATTTGATGTAAGCGCCAATCATACCGAAACCTTTGCAACAGCCACAGCAGGATTAATGACGGCAACTGGAGTAGCAGGTTCTTCAATAGTATTTAGAAAAAGTGGTGTTGGTGCAAATCCAAAAATAACCGCAGGTACAGGAACTGGTTCGTTAGATGGAATAATAATAATAGCAGGAGGCGATTATATAACCTTTGATGGGATTGATGTGCAAGAAAACCCATCAAACACAAACAGCACTACACAAATGGAATGGGGTTATGCCATTTTAAAAAGTAGTGCAACGGATGGGGCAAAAAACATTACCATAAAAAATAGTAGTGTAGTATTAAATAAGGCCAATACATCAACCCGAGCAATTTATGTTCATAACCATACACCAAGCTCGGCCACTAATTTAGTAATATCAAATACATCTGGTATTCACGAAAATATATTGATACAAAATAATACAGTTAGTAATGCCTATGAGCCAATACATGCAACTGGGCATACAACAGAAGTGTTTTTTGATATAGGTTTGATCATACAAAACAATACAGTAAGTGATTATAATGGTTCATCAGTAACTTCTGCAGGTATTGCTGTAAATAATCAAGCATCACCAATTGTGCAGTTAAATAATATTAGTAATTGTACTGGCGCAATTGGGCAGGTTTATGGTATATACTCAAATAGCCCAAATAGCAACATTAGCCGCAATACCATTTTAAGTTTAACTTCTAGCGGTAATGTACATGGTATTAATGCGACTTCATCAGCAATTATTGAAAAAAATAAAGTAGCAAACTTAACCACTACTGGTAATTATGATGTAGCTGGAATTCGTAAACAAGGCGCAACAACAACAGGTACAATTAGCAATAATATTGTAGGTAACTTGTATGCACCAAATGCAAATGCACAAAACGCAGTGGTGGGTATGTATACCCAAGGAAGTACGGTATTTATGTACCATAACACTATTTACCTTAATTGTACATCAGGTACTGCGGGTTTTGGTAGTAACTGTTTGTATGCCAACACAAGTGGGCAGCTAATTATGCGGAATAATATTCTATACAATGCATCAACTTATGGTGTGGTAAAAGCATTAAGACGTAGTAGCACTTCACTAACAAGTTACCATGATTCAAGTAATAATAACCTATTTTATGCTGGAATTCCATCTGCAAACAATCTTATTTATTCGAGTAACGATAATGTACATAATGACCAAACACTTGCTGCATTTAAAACAAGGTTGGGCAATAGAGACCAAAACAGCATAAGTGATACTGTAAGCTTTATAAGCACAGATGGTAACAATGCCAGTTTCTTAAAAATAAATACAGAAATAAGTTCGATACTAGAAAGTGCTGGGCAAAAAATTATAGGGGTTGATGATGATTTTACTACAATTGGTGTGCGAGCCAGTTATCCTAAAATTAATCAACTTAATGGTGGCGGCAAAACAACCGATATTGGTGCAGATGAATTTGATGGTACACCAGCAGGTGCTTTAAGCGGAGTGTTTACCGTAGGTGTTGGTAAAAATTATGCCACCATAGCCGCTGCAATTACGGATATTAACTTAAAAGGTATTGGTGCTGGAGGTGTTGTTTTTAATGTTGATGCTGGCCATACAGAAACATTTGCTTCTGCCAAAGCAGGGTTAATTACTGCTAATGGAACTGTATTAAAGCCTGTTGAATTTAAGAAAATAGGTTTGGGTACCAATCCAATTATTACTGCTGGAGTAGGTGCCGGTAGTTTAGATGGGGTGATAATAATAGCAGGTGGAGATTACATCACTTTTGATGGAATTGATGTGCAAGAAAATGTACTTAACACCACTAATACTACAAGAATGGAGTGGGGTTATGCCATGCTAAATTCGTCTGAAACAAATGGCGTAAAATATGTTACCATAAAAAACTGTGCTATTCAATTAAACAAGACCAATTCGGCATCTAGGGGTATATATGTAAAAAACCATACTGCCGCTAGTTTAACTAGCATAACTATTACTGATAATAGCGGAAGGCACAATAACATTGTGCTAAGTAACAATACCCTAAGTAATGTTTATAGGGGTATTAATTGCGAGCATTCTAGCAATAATCAAACTGCACAAACCAATTTTGAAATAGTAAATAACTATGTAACTGATTTTGGTGATGCGGGGATATATCTTTACGCACATACTTCGGCACTTGTAAAAAGTAATACCATCGAAAACTCTACTGGAAGCACTTATGGAATATATACAAATTGGATGATGAATCCTGCAAGCACAATAAGCAAAAATATAGTGCGTGGTTTAACATCACCTGGCCTTGCTATATATGGTTGTTATCTTGCTTCAAATGGCACGAATACAATTGCCGTTACAGGCAACAAAGTTTATAACATTGTTTCTAGTTCTACATCAGGCATAGCCTGTGGTATTTTTGCATGGAGTATCACTGTTTCGAATAATTTAGTTAGTGATATCCACGCACCAAATAGCAATGCTGCTTATGCCGTTAGAGGCATATCAGGTGGTTATAGTTCTTCATATCACAATACGGTTTACCTTAATTGTTCGAGTGCTGTTCCAGCCTTTTCTTCAACTGCATTTTATCATACGTTTTCCGCGTCAGTAAGAAATAATGTGTTTGTTAATAATTCAACAAGTGGTAAAAAAGTGGCTATTTATAATGAAAATGGTCTAGCAAACTATAGCACAAGTAACAATACTAACTTGCTTTATGCGGGCACGCCATCAATAAATAATTTACTATATGTAGATGCTACCAATAGTGTTGAAACACTTGCTAGTTTTAAAGCCCTTATGGTTAACCGTGAGCAAAGTAGTTTAAGCGATACTGTTAGCTTTTTAAGTTTTGATGGAGCAAGCGCAGATTTTCTTCATATAAATCCTGCAATTCCAACCGTAATAGAAAGTGCAGGTATAAAAATTTCTGGAATAAATGATGATTTTGATTCAGATATTATACGTACAACCTACCCGCAAACTGCACAAACACGCGGTTGGGGAAAAGCACCTGATATTGGTGCTGTAGAATTTGATGGTACACGCGTTCCAACCATCACCTCATTTACGCC
The DNA here is from genome assembly GCA_034676125.1 of Bacteroidia bacterium. Classification (GTDB taxonomy): domain Bacteria; phylum Bacteroidota; class Bacteroidia; order UKL13-3; family UKL13-3; genus UBA6183. The sequence continues at coordinate 337 of JAUCCO010000171.1, read as the reverse complement.
TACCACCGCAGCAAGCGGAGCAACAGTAACTATTACTGGAACTAATTTATGGGGTACATCTGCCGTTCAATTTGGTGGTACAAATGCTACATCATATACAGTAGTAAGTGCAACAAGTATAACGGCCATTGTAGCAAGTGGCACAAGTGGAGTTATAACCGTAATTACCCCAGGTGGAACAGCTACTTCGGGCAGTAGTTTTACGTTTATACCTGCTCCAACCATAACTTCATTTACACCAAGTACAGCAGCAAGTGGCGCAACTGTAACCATAACAGGAACTAACTTTACCAATGCATCATCAGTAAAATTTGGTGGTACAAATGCTACATCATAT
>JAUCCO010000170.1:0-6365 GCA_034676125.1 Bacteroidia bacterium | reverse complement strand
GTTTTTGCTTCTTTATCGGTACCTAAACTTCCGCTTGTGCCACCTAAAACTACCGCATATTTTGTTACATATTTTAATACGCTCACAAAAGGCAATCTTTCTACTCCTGGTACCAATTTACTTTTGTGGTAAATGTCAACCTCGTTTGTATTTGGCTTAATTAAAAATGCAGCATTGTAAGCATCATAATACTTGCCTGGGTTGTACTCGCGTGCGGTTGTGCTTAGTTTTTCATTGGGCAAAAATTCTTTATAACTATCAACCCCAGTTAATACCATCACATTTGGGTATTTGGCCATAAATTGCCTAACCAATTTTATGGTTTCTTCGTTTTGTAAATCGTTTTCGTTTATACTTCCTACCAATGCCGTTTCAGGAAAAGCCACCAACTGTACTTCCGAATCCATTTGTGCATCGGCAATTTTTAGCATTTTCATGGTTTGTTCATAATCAGTCATGGTGCTAAACTTTTCGCTATAGGGGTCAATATTGGGTTGCACCACCATAACTTTAGCAGTTATTGCTAAGCTGTTTTTTTGTTTGGTATTATATTCATTAAGCACATAATACGATAAATATGCAGGAGCAAATATTCCAAAAAACACCAAGTTAAATGCCGTTTTAAACCTTAATTGTTTGGTTAAACTTGGGTATGATACTATAAATTGAAAAAGCTTTTTATTAACCCATAACACCCATAATGTACCACCGCCAACTCCTGTATACTCGTACCATTGCACCAGCCAAGGCACATTTGCAAATACATTACCTAATGATAGCCATGCCCATGTTGCATCCCACCTGTAATGAAAATATTCGAAGGTTAACCAAGCCCAAATAAATGGCCATAATTTTAATGGGTTTTGACTTTTTTTAGCCAAATGATGAACAAACATAAATGGCAAATTCATTAATAAACCATTTAATACAAATGCTACAATAGCACCTACCGCACTAGCATTCCAAACCCACCAAGTGGTACCAATATTAAATAACGAAAATGCTAAAAAGCCGTAAAAAAAAGCCCAACCTGGCCCTAGTTTATTTTCAAAAATTAAATAATGGATAAAAAAAACAGGGACAAATCCAACAAAAACCAAAGGAAACAAACCTATTGGTGGCCACGATAGCGTTAATAAAACACCCGTAAGTATCGCTAAACCAATAAGTTTTATATGTATATTTTTAAATTTCATTACAAATTAATAACCCTGCAAATTGTACCATTTAAAATTCAATTCCAAATAATGATTATTTAACAATGCAAATAGTAAAAAATGCCTTTAATTTGCCTGATTAAATGCGTTTTACTAAATACTTTTACATAATTACCTTACTGATAGCGAGTAAGGCCAATGCTCAAATTCTACCGTCATTTGGCGATTCGCGAAGCGGTAGTACTGGTATGCAGTTTTTAAAAATTGCCCCCGATGCACGTTCCATGTCGATGGGTGGAGCTTATGTGGCTATTGCCAACGATGTTTCTGCCATGTTTTGGAATCCAGCAGGTATTACCCAAACGGATACGGGAAAGGTGAACATTCAAACTTCGCATACCCGTTATTTTGGCGATATTAGTGCTAATTATGCAGGCGTGGTAGCCAAGGTTGGCAAACTATCCTATTTAGGTTTTCAGGTGTTTAGCATGGATTATGGCACCATGAAAGAAACTACCGAATTTGACCCAAATGGAACAGGTCGCACATTTGCCATTAATAATTATTACATGGGTTTAACCTATGCACAAGTACTAACCAATAATTTTAGTTTTGGTATTAATGCCCGATATGCAAATGAAGGTTTTCCGGGAATTAGCGTGCATAATGTTTTGTTTGATTTAGGCTTAAAGTATGATGTAGGCATTAAAAATGCACGATTTGGTATAAACTTTAGCAACTTTGGTTTAAATGTAAAACCAGACGGAAAAGCACAGGTATTAAAATTTAATGGCCCAACAGATATTACTAATTTTACCACGGTAACTGTGCCGGGTATATTTAGATTAGGAGCAGCATTTGATCCAATTATTGGATACAAGCATAACCTTACTATTGCCGCACAATTAAACCACCCAACAGATAACAACGAAACTTATGCATTAGGTGCTGAGTATGTTTTTAGAAAATTGTTATATGGCCGCGCAGGATATGAGTTTGCAAGTGATGAAGCTTATCGTGCGCCTTCGGCAGGAATAGGGTTGAAGTTTAGAAGAAATTTTGGTGGATTAACTATTGATTACGGTTTTTTAGCAAAATCTAGATTAGGTAATATACACCGCATTTCTGTAGCACTTAATTTAAAATAACAGGTACATTTTTGTATGAATAAAAATATTAATTTAGGTTTAGGTTTGATGATGTTATTGTTTGTTGCCGCATGTGGTACCAAAGAAGATGATCAAACAAAACAAATATTTGAGCAGGGCAAAATCGACCCAAATTTAATTCCTAATAAAATTGGTTACGTACCTCAGTTTCCATTTTTTACTGGTTTTTTAAATCCTGTAGATGTGTATGTTGGTTATGATGAGTTGGTGTATGTGGTTGATGATAGGGGCTTAAATATTTTAGATCAAACAGGTAAATTAGCCCAAGTAATTAATATTCCTGGAGCTACAGATGTAACACAAGATAGGCGTTTGCATACTTATGTACTTGGCCGTATAGCTGATCCAATATTGGGAGATCGAGCTGCAATTTATCATTTAACAAATACCGCAACGGGTAATTATCAAATAATAGATACTTTAATTCATCCTTTAAATGACGACTCTCGTAGGGCTACATCAAACCGCCAAGGAGATGATGTAGCTGTAAAATTTACTGGAATTGCCACTTTAGATGATAACACAGTTTATGTAACCCGAACGGGTCCGCGTAATGATGTAAACTCATTTGTGCGCCCAGATAATGGCGTATTGGTATATAATGCTGATGGTAAAAATATTGGATTTGCTACAGGATTAAGTCCAATTAACTCAAGTTTAAAATCGGCTTTAGGGATAAGTAGTATTGCTACCTATAGTGCACCGCCACAGCGTATACAAGGTATGAGTGCCTCAAAAAGTTTTTTAATAACACAGGCTGATCAAAACCAAAATGTAGAGTACCGCACAATTATGATAAACGTATATGACGACCCAGAATTAGGAACTCAATATGCAGAATCTCCGCAATATTTGTCGTTTGATTTTAATAAAGCAGATCGTTTTTTATACCAAAGTTACCGCTTTAAAAAGCCAGAAGATTGTTACATAGCACCAGATAACTTAGGCTATATTTTTGTTGTTGATAGCGAAACCGATTCTTTGTATGTATTTAATCCGCAGGGTTCTGAAGGTGTAAATCCACCAGCAAACTCGGGGCTTACCAAACAACTTATCGTATCTTTTGGAGGTTCGGCTAGTGATGGTACAAGTACTGGTCCGTTTAATTTTAACGACCCAAGCGGAGTTTGTTATAACCGCAGAACCATTTATGTGGCCGACAAAAAAAACAATAGAATTTGTAGGTATAAGCTAAGTACCGATTTAGAATAGCTATTTTAAACTCGCTTACCTTACTATTTATACCGCTTACCTAAAATTTATCAGGTATATTAAACCTTTGTATTGTTTTGCAGTCTTACCCATTCATTTTTTTCGAAATAATTTAGAATATGCACAAAAGTTATCTAACCATTATATTAATATTTATATCAACCCTAACTTTATTTGCACAACGCCCTAACATGCCAAACAATGGTATGCGCAGTATGCCATCAATTGGTAGAGTTTATGGGAAAGTAATTGATGCAAAAACAAAACAGCCAGTAGACTTTGCTACAGTAACCTTGCTAGCCATGCAAAAAGACAGCGTAATTAGTGGCATGCTGGCAAAATCTAATGGTGACTTTAGTTTAGATAAATTACCAATGGGTAGGTTTAGGTTAAAAATTAGCTTTATTGGTTACAAAGAGTTTGTTCAACAAGTTACTGTTTCTCCTGCTAACATTGAGCAAGACTTGGGTAACATTGCTATTGGAGTTGATGCTACAGCTTTAAATGAAGTAGTTATTGAAGGAGAACGAGCCAATGTGGTAATGACAGTAGATAGAAGGATTTATAATGTAGATAAAGATATTTCGGCACGTGGCGGAACAGGTATTGATGCTGTTAAAAATATTCCAGGCTTATCTGTTGATGCAGATGGCGGAGTAACTTTACGTAACAGCAGTCCTACTATTTTTGTAGATGGACGACCAACCAACCTCACTTTAGAGCAAATTCCATCAGACCAAATAGATAGAATAGAAGTAATAACAAACCCATCGGCAAAGTTTGATGCATCCACATCTGGAGGTATTTTAAATATAGTTTTAAAGAAAAATACCAAACCTGGTTATAATGGATTGATAACACTTGGAGCGGGATATCCTAGTAGATACAATGGTATGGTTAGCCTTAATATTAAAGAAGGAAAAGGTAATTTTAATATTTCGTATAATATAAACAGTGCCAATAATCCCACTAAAGGATATACCGACAGAACGTTATTACGCAATGGAGAAACGAGTGGTTACTATAATCAAAACAACAATGTGGTGATGGACCGATTGTTTCAATTTGGTAGAATAGCCTACGATTATAACCTAACCAACCGTGCTACAATTACCCTAAGCCAAGGTTTTATGGGTGGAGGATTTAATAATGATGAAGACCAAAATTTTAGCAATAGTGATTCTGCAAATAATAGGGTTTGGTATGGCAACAGAGTTTCTACAGGAACAACATCATGGAATAATTACACCACACAATTGCAATTGCGTAAATCGTTTCCTAAAAAGGGTAAAGAGTTAACCACAGACCTTACTTACAATTGGGGCACAAGTTTAAATAATAGCGATTTTAGCACTACCAATTACGATAACCTTAATCAACCATTCACGGCTACACAAATGCAAAAAAACCGTGGTGATGGAAGACGAAATAACATTACTTATCAAATAGATTTTACTAACCCTATTAACGATACAGCCAAGTGGGAATTTGGATTTAGGAGTAATTATAAAGAAGATAACTCTGGTTTAGAAATAAGCATGAGAAACGATACCACAGGGATGGATGTAATAGACAATGAACTATCAAACAATTACAAAATTACCGATATGGTAAATGCTGCGTATGCCACTTATTCTAATATGTTTAAATCATTAGGCATTGGTTACATGGCAGGTGTTCGGTTTGAGCAAACCAGGTTTTTTGGTGAAACAATTGGTAAAAATCAGTCGGTAGAATATTTGTATCCAAATGGTTTTTCAAATTTAGGCAAAGCATTTTTTCCTAGTATATATTTAACCAAACGTATTGGTGAAAAACACGAAATTCAAATGAATTTTGCACGTAAAATTAACAGACCAGGATATATGCAAATAATGCCGTTTTTAATGTTTGCTGATAAGTTAAACTATCGAAAAGGAAATCCATTATTAAGCCCGGAGTTTATTAATTCGGTAGAGATTAATTATAACCGAATATTTACCAATGGAAATTTATTTACATCGGTATATGCAAAACAAACTGAGCATGCGATAACGGCATTTGCAACTAAATACAACGACACAAGTGATATATTATTAAACTCGTTTATTAACGGAAATAACATGTACAATTTAGGTTGGGAAAACAACTATAAAACAAGTTTTTTTAAGCGTAAGTTAGATGTTACCATAAATTTAAATGGATTTTATACAGATATAAGTGCAAATGCTGGAAACACTACTATTGAGAATAGCGGTTTTAGCTGGAACACCAAAGCAATAATTAGCTTTAAATTACCTAAGCAATACACCATTCAGGCCAACGGAAGTTATGAAGCACCACGTATTATTCCACAAGGCAAAACATTAGACCAATATTCGATTGACGTATCGTTAAACAAAGAGATTGTTAAAACACTTAGTTTAAATTTAATTGTAAATGATGTATTTAATACCAAACGTTTTGGCACCTATTATGCGAGTGATGCTATTATACAAAACATGAGCAGAAGACGTGATACCCGTTTTGTAAGGTTAAGTGTTACTTGGCGTTTTGGCGAAATGGACACATCAATATTTAAAAAACGTAGCCAAAAACGTGGAGATAGTAACGGTGGCGGAATGGATATGGATTATTAATGCCTTTTTGTACGTTTTAAAATTAAACTAATCAATAACATAATTGTTAAAAGGAGTTTTAAAAACAAACAGTTCAAATCATTTTTTATAGAAAATACTAGCGTCATTCTGGATAGTTTAAACCCAAATTAATCATTAGACTTTTTGAAAAATAGAACTACTTGATTTAGTTGGGTTAATCCCGTGCCGAAGCCTCGGCAAAGAAAATG
>JAUCCO010000169.1:0-6552 GCA_034676125.1 Bacteroidia bacterium | reverse complement strand
TAAATCAAGTAGTTCGATTTTTCAAATCTTCTATTGATTAATTTGGGTTTAACAAACAAAGCAGTGGTGTGATGTAGACCTTAAAAACCAGTCAACCTATAATAACTAACTACACCACATGACACGCAATATTGTACATATCGATTTAGACTCGTTTTTTGTATCGGTAGAACGATTAATAAATCCTGCACTTATGGGTAAACCCGTGTTGGTGGGCGGCACTAGCGATAGAGGTGTGGTGGCATCATGTAGTTACGAGGCTCGTACTTTTGGTATACACTCGGCAATGCCCATGCGCCAAGCCAAGCAGCTATGTCCTGAGGCAATTGTGGTTAGAGGCGATTCGGCACAATACAGCAATTATTCAAACATTATTACTGAAATTATAAAAGAAGAAGTTCCGCTTTACGAAAAAACTTCGATAGATGAATTTTACATGGACTTAACTGGCATGGATAAGTTTTTTGGGTGTTATAAACTGGCTACCGAGTTGCGCCAACGTATTATGCGCGAAACTAATTTGCCTATTTCGTTTGCCATGTCGGCCAATAAAACGGTATCAAAAGTGGGTACAGGCGAGGCAAAACCAAATGGCCAAAAACATATACTTAAAGGTACCGAAAAAGAATTTTTAGCACCATTATCCATCAAAAAAATTCCGATGGTTGGTGATAAAACTTACCAGCTTTTACGTGGTATGGGAGTAATGTGGATTAGAACTTTGCAAGAAATGCCCATAGAGTTATTGCAACAAGTATTGGGCGAAAGTGGTACTGTAATTTGGCGCAAAGCACAAGGCATTGATAATAGTTTGGTTGAACCTTACTCCGAAAGAAAATCGATAAGTACCGAGCGCACTTTTGAGCAAGATACCATTGATGTTAAAATGTTAAAAGGGTTGTTAATTGGCATGACAGAAAAACTAACTTTTCAATTACGTACCGAGCATAAATTAACAGCCTGTGTTACGGTTAAAATTAGGTATTCAGATTTTAATACTTACACCATGCAAGCCCGTATTCCATACACTTCTATGGATCATATTTTAATTGAAAAAGTAAAGGAACTGTTTGATAAATTGTATCAAAAACGTATGCTTATTAGGTTAATTGGCATTAGGTTTAGCCACTTGGTGCATGGCGGGCATCAATATAATTTATTTGATCAAACACCGGAACAAGTACAATTGTATTTGGCTATGGATAAAATACGTAAACGTTTTGGTGATGATGCAGTAGCTCGTGCAGTTGGTACTAATTATAAGTTGAGTAGTTTTAACCCATTTAGCGGTAAACCAAATAAGGATTAATACCAAACACATCAACCCCAAAAAGTGCATTATTGATGCATTACATTTTTTAATAAATTACCTTAAACCAAAGCTTAATTGTTTATTTTATTATGCTACTTAATTGCCACACGTATTATAGTTTTGGTTACGGTACTTATGGTATTAAGGAGCTGCTTACTGCGGTGTATAATAACGGTTATCGCACGTTTGCATTAACAGATATAAACAATACTTCTGCCGTTTTAGAAACACTTAGGCTAACTCAAAATAAACCTTTAAAAGCAATTGTTGGTATTGATTTTAGAAATGGTGTGCAACAACAATATGTGGGTTTGGCTAAAAACAATGCAGGTTTTAAAGAGCTTAACGAACACCTAAGCAAACACCTTCATACACAACAAGATTTTGAAAATATTGCACCAAAATTTAACCATGCTTTTGTTATTTATCCGTTTATAAATTATAAAGGTTGGCCATTAGGCGAGCATGAGTTTATTGGAGTTTCTTTGGCTGATTTAAAACAATTGGTGTTATCGCCTTATCAAAAAATGCACAACAAATTAGTGGCTTTGCACCAAGTTACTTTTGCCAATAAAATTCAGTTTAATACACACCGTTTGTTGCGCGCTATTCACACCAATAATTTGTTAAGCAAATTGCCCCCAACACAGCACGCTAAAGGTAATGAGAGGATAATATCGTATGATGATTTGGTAGCGGCTTATGCAGATTGCCCACACATCATACAAAATGCCGAAAACCTATTGCAGCAATGCACCGTGCAATTTGATTACGGAAAACTTAAAAATAAAAATAAGCAATTTTACACCCAAAGTACAGCTGGCGATATGGCGCTATTACGTGCCGAGTGCGAAAAAGGATTAGCTTATAGATTTTGTGATGTAACCGATTTAAGTGTGGTGCGCAAACGCATGCAAATGGAGTTGGAGGTGATAGAAAAAATGAATTTCGCTTCGTACTTTTTAATCAATTGGGATATTGTAAACTATGCACGTAGCAAGCATTATTACCATGTTGGCAGGGGTAGCGGAGCCAATAGTTTAGTGGCTTATTTAATTGGCATTACTGATGTAGATCCATTAGAATTAGACTTGTATTTTGAACGCTTTATTAATGAACACCGTAGCAATGCACCCGACTTTGACATTGATTTTTCGTGGCGTGATAGGGATGATATTACCCGATATATTTTTGAACGATTTGGTAAAAATGGATGTGCTGCTTTATTGGGTTCGTATAATACTTACCAAAAGGATGGCGTAATGCAAGCATTAGGAAAAGTATTTGGTTTTCCGCCAGCAGAAATTGAACAATTAAAAAAGTTAGCACCGCAGTATGCTAACATAAAATCGTATCAAAAAGATAACCTTACTGAAGTGCTTTTTTATTATGCAAAATACATTGAAGGAAAGCCCAATCATTTAAGCATACATGCCAGCGGAATATTAATTTCGGAAGAGCCAATAACGTATTATTCGGCTACTAGTTTGCCACCCAAAGGTTATGCTACCACACAGTTTAGTATGTTAGAAGCCGAAGATGTGGGCCTGTTTAAATTTGATATTTTAAGCCAACGTGGGTTGGGTAAAATAAAAGATGCTTTGGCAATTATTAAACAAAATAATGGGGTTGATATTGATATTCACGAAGTGAAAAAATTTAAGCAAGATGAAAAGATAAAACAGTTATTATGCAAAGGAAATACCATCGGATGTTTTTATGTAGAGTCGCCCGGAATGCGAATGCTATTGGCTAAATTATGTGCCGATGATTACTTGCGATTGGTAGCGGCAAGTTCTATTATTAGGCCAGGTGTTTCAAAAAGTGGTATGATGCAGGAGTATATAAACCGCTTTAGAAACCCAAAATTACGCGAGCAAGCACGTGCTAAATTGCCCCAATTGTATGATATTATGGAAGAAACTTATGGCGTAATGGTGTATCAAGAAGATGTGATAAAAGTAGCCCATCAATTTGCCGGATTAACCCTTGCCGAAGCAGATTATTTGCGCAGAGGAATGAGTTGGAAGTTTAAAAAACGCAATGAGTTTGCTGCAGTTAAAAATAAATTTTTTGCCAATTGTGCAACACGAGATTTTGATATTAAAACAGTAACAGAAATTTGGATGCAAATAGAAAGTTTTGCCAATTTTGCATTTGCCAAAGGGCACTCTGCAAGTTATGCTGTAGAGAGTTATCAAGCCTTATATTTAAAAGCGTATTATCCGCTTGCTTACATGGTGGCTACCTTAAATAATGGAGGTGGATTTTATCGCACAGAGTTGTATGTGCACGAAGCACGTATGCACGGTGGTATTATACATGCACCTTGTGTAAATAATAGCCGTGTTTTAACCCAATTAAAGGGCAATAATATTTATTTAGGATTTGGCTTAATTGGTGAGTTTAATGAGCACACTTGTAACTTAATATTAACCGAACGAGATGCTAATGGCGTGTTTTTAAGCATGGATGATTTTGTAGCCCGTGTACCTATATCTATTGAGCAAATGCGGTTACTCATTCGTGTGGGAGGATTTGCTTTTACACAAAAAAATAAAAAGGAATTATTGTGGCAAGCGCATGCACTTATTCAGCCCATAAAAATGGTTGATTACAGCACACATTTATTTAAACCTACAGCTAAAAAATTTAAACTTCCACAATTGGTTTCATCAGCCATTGATGAAGCTTTTGATGAGATAGAATTATTAGGATTTTCGTTGTGTTCGCCATTTACTTTATTGCGCGATGTTTTACCATCAACACTAAAAGCCGCTGATTTAAAAAATAGTGTTAACCAACAAGTAAGTATTGTGGGTTATTTAATAAACACTAAACGAACAAAAACCCATAAAGACGAACGCATGTACTTTGGGACTTTTATAGATGTTGATGGGCATTGGATTGATACCGTACATTTTCCGGATACTGCTAAAACATATCCATTTATTGGTGGCGGATGTTACCACATAAAAGGAAAAGTTACCGTAGCATACGATTTTTTAACAATAGAAGTTTCGTATTTAAAACGTTTACCATTAATTGATAGAGAACAATTACAAGAAGTTACTAACGCCAACTAAATAGAACATTAAAAGATAATTATATTTGATTTTTTTAGAAAGTAAAACACGTTATGCAAAATACCCAAATTAGCTGCCCAAATTGCAATCATCCTATTGATGTAGAAAATATATTAGCCAATAAGCTAGAGGAAGAATTAAAGCGAAAATATGCTTCACAACTGGCATCAGAAAAGAAAAAATACGATGCTGAACTTGAAAATTTAAACAAAGCCAAAGACGATTTTGAAACTAAAAAGAAAAAAGAAAATGAGCTGTTTCAAGAGCGATTAGATAAGCAGTTAAAAGAACAAGGCAAAGAGCTAGAAGTAAAGCTTAAGCTAAAACTAAAAGAAGAACAATCAGAACAGTTTAAAATGCTTCAAGATGAGTTAAAAGAAAAATCTGAACAGGTAAAAGAGCTTAATCGCAGCAAAGCAGAAATAGAAAAACTTAAGCGCGAAAAAAGTGAAATGCGTGAGCAAGTTGAAGCCGAATCGCAAAAGAAGTTAAACGAAATGTTGTTTACTGAAAAAGATAAAATTCGTAAAGCCGAAGAAGACCGAAACGAACTTAGGTTTAAAGAACTACAAAAGCAGCTTGAAGATCAGAAAAAACTTACCGAAGAGATGAAACGCAAGCAGGAGCAAGGTAGTATGCAGTTGCAAGGCGAAGTGCAAGAGTTAGCCATAGAAGAGTGGTTGATAGCGCAGTTTCCGTTAGATAGTATTGAAGAGATAAAAAAAGGTGCAAGAGGTGGTGATTGTATACAAATTGTAAATACCCGCACCCATCAAAATTGTGGTAAAATTTATTACGAGAGTAAGCGTACCAAAGATTTTCAGGCGGGTTGGATTGAGAAGTTTAAAAATGATATACGAGATAAAGGTGCAGATATAGGAGTACTTGTAACCGATGCAAGACCAAGTGATATGAGCAGGATGGGCTTGCGTGATGGAATATGGATATGCTCGTTTGATGAGTTTAAAGGCTTGTGTGCAGTAATTCGCGAATCGATTGTACAACTTAGTAATGCACTAAGTTCGCAAGAAAACAAAGGCGATAAAATGCACTTGCTGTATGATTATTTAACCAGCACAACATTTAGAATGCAAGTAGAAGCTATTGTTGAAGGCTTTTCGCAAATGAAAGTGGCATTAGATAGTGAAAAACGCTCGATGCAACGCATTTGGAAAGAACGCGAAAAACAAATTGAAAAAGTAATTACCAACACCATCGATATGTATGGTTCGATAAAAGGAATTGCAGGTAGCGCAATACAACCCGTAAAAGCATTAGAATTACCCGAAGGTAATGATGAGTTAGATGAATCGTAAAATGGTCAGCACGCTTGCGTAAAATGGTCAGCACGCTTGCGTAAAATGGTCAGCACGCTTGCGTCAGACCATTTTACGCAGTAAAATAAAAAAAAACACCCCACCATTTTGAAAATCCTCCATCATTTTTTAAATTGCATAATGGCCACATTTCACCAAGACGAGTTTTATCATATTTATAACCAAGGTAACAACCGTCAACCCATTTTTAATGATGGTGCGAACTGTGTTTATTTTATATCCTTAATAGAAAAATATGTAGCACCACATTGTGATATTATTTCATGGTGTTTAATGCCCAATCATTTTCATTTTTTAGTTAAAACCAACCAACATTCAGTGCAAGAAAAGTTGGTAGGAGTGCTAAAACTAACCAATCTTTCAAATGGGTTAAGAATACTTCAAACAGCTTATACCGCAGCATTTAATAGGCAGTTTAATATGTCGGGTTCGTTATTCTGGCAAAGGTCAAAAGCCAAGTTAATTGATACAAGTCGTAATGATGAATATTTAAGTGCTTGTTTTCATTACATTCATCAAAACCCATTAAAGGCTGGCCTGGTTTACAAAATGGAAGATTGGAAATATTCGTCATTTAACGATTACCTTAATCAGTCAATTTTTACGTTAACACAAAAAGATTTAGGCATTAAATATTTGAACTTAGATGAAAGCACTTTCTACAAAGAATCTTACGGATTTGTAAATAGCCATTTGATTAACAAGATTAGCTAAAGTTGGTATTAGTGCTCAGCAGTGCGTAAAATGGTCAGCACGCTTGCATAAAATGGTCAGCACGCTTGCGTAAAATGGTCAGCACGCTTGCGTAAAATGGTCA
>JAUCCO010000168.1:0-6562 GCA_034676125.1 Bacteroidia bacterium | reverse complement strand
AGCATAAAGCGGACTAATTAAACCCGACAACATTGAGCCAACTGAAATGTATTTTGTAATGGCCACTATAATTACAAAAGTAATAAAACATGCCAAAGCCAATTGCCAATCCATACCTGCTACTACACCAATAACAGTTGCAATTCCTTTACCGCCTCTAAAACCCGCAAATACTGGGTAAATATGTCCTATTACTGCAAGTGCACCAAACAACATTTTATACTCCATAATGTGATTGGTATTTGAAAGTACACCAGGATAAAGTACCAAACTTGCTGCTGCAAATCCTTTAAAAAAATCGAGGAACAACACCGTAAAACCAGCTGGCTTACCTAATACACGTAGCGTGTTTGTGGCTCCTGCATTTCCACTGCCATGTTCGCGCACATCAACCCCAAAAAACAGTTTTCCCACCCATACACTACTAGGAATTGAGCCTAACAAATAGGCCACTACACAAGCTACGTAAATTAAAATCTGTTGACTCATATTATTTTTTATTTAAAGCACGTAAAAACTGGTTTTTGGCTGATATATTAGCTAAACGTAGTTTGTAGTCGTTCTTTTTTGAAATTTTATCGCTGTTATCTTTTATCAGTTTATTATACATAGGATCTGAACCAACAGTATACATAATACCTTTTTGGAACTTAAAGTAATACCAACTTCCCACCACACTTTGAATAAACAAGGTAAAGTCTTCGCCACTTCTGCGTTTAATAAATTGCATTTTACCGGTAACTTTTCTTTCAAACTTATACTTACCAAATGAGTTAATACCCATATCTCCATCAGACATCATTGATTTTGTAATTGGATTCCAAACCATTTTTAAATCTGTAAAAAAGATGGTTTTTTCTAAACTGTTGATTTGTCTGATGGTTTTATCTTGTTCTATCTCTTCTACCACACGTTTAATGTTTTTATCTTCTACCACTTCGGCAAGTGCTTTACTTAAAAATGGAGCATCAAATTTAGGAGCTTCGGCTGATAAAGATTGGTCGGATAATGAATCGACCATGATACGCAATGCGGGTTGTGGGAAAGGGAAATCAAGCAACATTACCAAGTTCATATTAAATGAAGTATCAACCAAGCTGTAATTTAAATTTCCGGCAGCTTTTACTTCAAACTTAGTTTTATCAAAACCCATGTTTACCAAACCTTCACCCGAAATACTTTTGTTCTCCTCATTAACGGTCATTAAATTACCTTTATAAGAATTGTTAAATAGTTTTTCGAAACTACCCATTTTAAACTCCTTATTTTTTTCGTCATAAAATAAAGTTCCTTCAATTTTCATTAACTCAGGGTCGCTTTGGTTGCGCTTACGAGAAAAGAACATGGTATAAACGTGTGCCGAGTCGTTACTAATATTAAATCCGTTATAAATGGTTTGTTGATTCATGTTTTTACTTGGCGACTTTACGTTAATATAAACCGAATCGGGATTAACAACAGCCGCATTTTTAAACCATTCTGTTTTAGGTAACGGAAGCGAATGAATTGGTAAGAAATAGCCATCGTATTGTAAATTTTTAACTACTGATATAAGCACTGCTTTACCCCTGAATTGTATTTTAGGACCAACAAAAAAGTTACTGGTATCTGGTATGTTTGATTTACCAATTAACTGATGTTCTTTATTGATGAAAATCTCATCCATAAAAAATCGTTGTACGTTTTTCTTCTTATCAACGTACTGGTATTTACCCGAACCTTGCACACTAAACTTACCCGCAATTTTAATACTTACCGTATCAATATTATGGTAACGGTTAATTGTATCGGCTTGAATTTTTGCACGATTTAAAACATCCATTTCTGCACTTCCACGAATTACAACCTTATTGCTATCAGGAAAAACTTGGGCATCACCCACTGCTATAAATGGTATTTTTTTAGCATACATGGTATAATCTTTAATAGCTAAAGTAGTTACTGATGTGGTAAATGTTAACGAATCTTGTTCCTTACGTGTAGATATCAAGTAAGTATTTTTACCATCTGGTTCGGCCGATTTAAAATCTATTGTACGCGGATCCATTCTCCAGAAAAACTCATCAAACGAACCTGCGTATAAGTTGTAATTAAAATAGGCATTAATTATTCCTTTTTTATTGTACTTAAAATCACCTAATCTGTTTTCTAAATCAACCCGTGCATTAACCGATGCTGAATTAAATGCAAACTTACTTTTATCTGCCAAATCGTATAATTTAAAGTACGCTTCATCACTTAAAATTTGATCAGGTTGTAACCAAAAATCATACGATGTTAATTGGGCTTCTTCTACATTTATTGCACCTTTAGCATGCATACTACTTGGTGTGTAAATAATGGTTCCATCTAAAGTTGCTCTTTTACCACTAAAAGGAATTTCGGCTTCGGTACGGGTAATTAACATGGTATCTTTATAAGGCATCCAATGGTTATAGGTATTGGTTGCTACCACATCCGGAAATATGGCAGTGCGTTTATTATCAAATGTTTTGCATTGCCCATTTAATGAATCGAGTAACATTACAAACTTATCGGATTTAGAAACGGATGCTAAATAATTAACTTCACCTGTACCAAAAAAACCTTCATCACTTAAATCTAAATCAACAAAACCTCTGCCCTTACCGCCATACATTGGATAACCTGCTTCGGTACGTTTTAATTTAAAACCAAGTGACTTATCGGGTTGAAGATATAAGGCATATTTTAAATCTGGAATAATACCGCCCGAAACCAATGTACCACCCAAAGCCATTTTTTCTAAATCAAGTTCATTTAAACTATCCATGGTAAAGGGTTCCACATCAAAATAAAACCGGTTTCTATCATACACACCAAGTTGGGTTGATGGTTTATCATAATACACTTTTGAGCCCACATCTGATTTAAATATGGGATATCCTGGAAACTTTTTTCGCCCACTTTTATTGTAAGGATGATCAATGGCGAGTGTTCCATAAATATTTTGAATCGCACTTTTTATGGGCAAATCAACTCCAAGTTTTGTATCTCGATACAAAAACTTCATAGAGTCTACGTTGTTTAAACGTACCTGAAAAGTATTGTAATCAAAACTAAAACCATTACCATAAAAATCTGCTTTACCAGCACGTAATTTTCCAGAAAAATCCATATTACGGTTTTTCTTTAACGTGATTCTTTGGTCGCGCGGTATGATATATACATTTTGCGAATCGCTAAAATAAAACTGCGGCACACCTTCAATTTGCAAATCGTTATTGATTAAACTAATTGAAGCATTGGTGTATTGTTTTCCGATAACCGATAAAAAAGTAATGGCATCATAATCTGTTGAACCGAAATGCGCATTTACATAATCTTTTAACTTACGTTTTACGGTTACATAATCTCTTTTTTCATCAAAAGTAACAAATCCATAATCGTTTAAAGTAATCATTTGAAGCCTAATGGAGCTAATCTCACTTTTAAAGTTTGCAGCATAATCTGTAATGCTAAATCCACTAACCTTAAACTTTTCGCAATATAGTTTTACCCTTTGCAGTGGGTTATAGCCCAACATACCTTGTATACGCTCGTAACGCACATCTCTAAAATAATTAACCGACTCGAACCTTGCTGGCTCATCATCATTAATCATGTCAATATCAATTGATGGATTATTTAAATCCCATTTAATTTGATCGCAATAAAACTCTACTTTATGGTAACTATCATAAAAAGGAGTGCTACTTACTCCTTGTTTTTTATCGCGATAAAGTGATACATAATCGTTGGATAATTTATATCCAAACTCCAATTGTGGATGAAAAATAGAATCTTTTTCGAGGTAAATAGATACAGCAGCTTTTTGTGTTCCTATTCTATCTCCTCTTAAAATCATTTCTCGGGCAGCAATGCGTAAAACGGGTTTATTTTTAAAGTAAAATACCAAATCGGCTGTACTACTATCACTTCCTTTGCATACAATTTCATCACCACGCATACCAAATCCACCAGTGTATTTTCCTCTACCAAAACTTAATTGACTAAAGTTTTTAAGGTACGAATCAAAACGAGGATAAACGGATTTGTTGCCTAAAGATTTTGCCATTGCTTTATCTACAAGCTTACCATATAAAGGTTTATCCAATAACCCTAAGTAGTTAAACATGGCCGAATCTGCAATTAAATCGCCATCAGCCAAATTAAGTTTAAAGCCATTTAAATCGCAAAACACCTTAGTGCTATCTAAACCAACACGTGTAAAATCGGTACGTCCGCCACGGCCATACCACATACTTTTAGCTGCATCATAAGTACCAGATGTTCTATAAATTTCTAATGTATCGCCAGGAGTAATACCAAACAAATCGGTGTTTTTAAAGACAAACATTGGTGTTGTTTTACTCGTAAAATCTACATCAAGGTTGGTGGCTGTCCAGTTTATGCCAGGAGTTTTAAGTAAGGTTTTATAGTACAAAACATTGCTAGATATTTCTAAAAAATTATAACACTCTGTTTTACCTTGGCTAAAAGCTTTTTCGGTTGCCTTATGCCAATTATCGAATTTAGTAACCAAGTTATTTACCACCAAACCATTTATGGCATTAAAGTAATTTTCGAAATGCGGACTGGGTTGGTAGTTAAAACTTAACATTTGATTGGTAAGTTTTATTATCTGAATTTTTTGCTTGTTTGTAAATTTACCCGAGTTGTAATAACTTATAAATTCGGCCACAGCATCCTTTGCAGTGCTGCTTCCACTTTTGTCAAAATAATCATCTAAGTCGTTTGGGTATTGCAATACATCAAAGCTAAAACTACGCTGCGCTTGTGCCGCGAAAGCCAAACTTATTATTGCAATTAAAAATACCAGTTTCTTCATTTTAAAAAATTTGTATGAAGCGGCAATTTAAGGAACTATTGCAAAAATTGGGGAGTAAAAAACAATTGAATGGATTTAAATAACAAAACTGCTGTAATTGATGTTTTTTTTTGAAAGTTATTTCGTGCAAAAACAAATGCTAATATGCCTGAATACTAATACTAAAGAGTAATATTACTTGATGTGTATTTGCAAACCGCGATGCTAATTAACAAACTTTACCCATAAAAAAAGCTAGGCTAAATTAGCCCGACTTTTATCTATTATTTTATTTGAATAATTATTTCATTGCTTTTACAATATCTACAAAACTGCGGCTTTGTAATGCTGCACCACCTACCAATGCTCCATCAATATCTGGCGAAGCAAATAGTTCGGTGGCATTATCGGCCTTTACACTTCCACCATATTGAATGGTTAAGTTATCGGCTACTTGGCTATTATATTGCTCGCGTACTAGGTTACGAATAAATGCATGAACTTCTTGTGCTTGTGCTGTACTAGCAGTTTTACCAGTGCCAATAGCCCAAATTGGTTCGTAAGCGATAACCACACTTGCAAATTGCTGGGCAGTTAAATGAAACAAACCTTCGCTTACTTGTGTTTTAAGCACTTCAAAATGAGTGTTTCCTTCACGTTCTTCTAAGGTTTCGCCACAGCAATAAATAGCAGTTAAGTTATTATTTAACACTGCATCAACCTTACTGGCCAACCAATCATTGGTTTCATTAAAATATTGTCTGCGTTCGCTATGTCCAATTATTACATAATCGGCACCACAGCTTTTAACCATAGCAGCACTAACTTCTCCAGTATATGCACCGCTTTGGTGGTTGCTACAATTTTGTGCACCACATTGTATATTGGCATTATTGGCCACCATACGGCTAACTGCATTTATATGAATAAAAGGAGGAATAATAACCACTTGTGCACTTCCGCTGTATTCGTCTTTTACCATCCCAGCAATTTCGGTAACTAAAGCCATTCCTTCATCAAAGGTTTTATTCATTTTCCAGTTGCCTGCAATAATTTTTTTTCTCATGATAATATTGTTCGGTTTAAGTTTAAAAACTGAGCGAAAATAGGCAAAAGGTTTTAATGTTCATACTTTAAAGCGGGAGTATGCTAAATGGGATTTAACTGCAAATAATTAACAACATAATTAGGTTTGATGAAACATAACAACCCAACTTTAAAATATCATTAAATAAAAAATGTCTTCCGTTATTTACGAAAGACATTTTGTAAGTTTATTAAACTAAATATTAAGATTGTTCTGCTTCAGTGCTTTTTTCCCAAAAACGATATTTAGCAGTTTGCTCAAATACATGTTTTATAATGGCTTTATCATCATCGGTAAAAGCAATATTTCTGCGCGAACACATGGCTTCGGCTGTTTTGTAAAACTTATTTAATACAAATGTATCAAACCCTTGCGCCCCACCCCAAGCAAAACTTGGTATAAAATTACGTGGAAAACCAGATCCAAAAACATTTGCCCCTACACCTACAACCGTACCTGTATTAAACATGGTATTTATGCCGCATTTGGCATGGTCGGCCATCATTACGCCACAAAAAGTTAAGCCTGTTTTTGCAAATTTTTCTGTAGTATAATCCCAAAGTTTTACTTCATCGTAAGTGTTTTTTAAATTGCTGTTATTGGTATCAGCCCCAATATTTACCCATTCACCTACTACGGCATTTCCC
>JAUCCO010000167.1:0-6572 GCA_034676125.1 Bacteroidia bacterium | reverse complement strand
TGGCTTCGTAATCTTTTGGTGGGGTATGGCTAATGGCGTGAATTAAGGCACTGTAAAATTTCTTTTTTCCAAATTGCACAATTACCCTTTTACCTTTTTCTACCTCATCAATCAAATCAGCAGGAACCCTGTAGGTGTAGAGCTTATGCAATGGCAAAGGCAATACTACTTCTACAAATGTTGCTAATTGATCAGTCACTTTTTGGGCTAGTAATTATTTAATTTTGGTTAAGGTAAACAGTTTTTCTGCCTTAATATAATCGGGCTTTTCGTTTGGCAAACTTACCAGCTTTAATGCATAAATAGTTAACACTTTTCCTTGCCATTTCCAGGTACAATATTGCAATCCGTTTTTGCCCGAAATAATCACTACATCACCATCATAAAAACTCCCACAATCGCCACCCACACAAGTTTCGTAATAGTTAAATTGGTTTAGGCCAGTTATGTTTCCGTTGGTATAAAATTGCACGGGAATGTTGTTGCCTTCTTGCTTATAAATACCACCTAAAGTTAGCGAGTTTATAACACGTTGGGTTGATATTGGCGGAAAATTTTGCATCGCACTATCTACCAATCTATCATCGGGCTTTATAAAAACAAATTGCTCACTATCTATTTTATAACTTAAATAATAAGCCTGCTCGTTTATATAAATACTAAGTGGTTTGTTATTAATGTAGTTGTCAATTATTATTTGGTTTGATGTTTTGTGTGAAAATGCAAAAGTTTTATGCTCCACATTATCGTATATAAACGTTACCGAATCGTGGTGTCGTTTTAGAATAACTTCTATCATACCCGTATTGTTTGGGGTTGATAAGGAGCGGTATTTCTCCACCGTATCAAGGTAATTAATTAAAACCCAATTGCCCTCAAAAAAATTGTAACGGTACTTATCGTACGAGCAACTACCCATTAGGCAAAACAAAAATATTATTAAAAGGCCTTTATTCACGTGGCTAATTTAAATAAAAATGTAATTTGCAGCATGATAAAGGTTTTATTTGTTTGTTTAGGAAACATTTGCCGTTCGCCATTGGCCGAAGGTGTTTTTATGCAAAAAGCTAAAAATCAAAATGTAAATGAGTTATTTTTTGCCGATTCGGCCGGAACTGCATCTTATCATATTGGTAAATTACCTGATATAAGAAGTAGGCAAGTAGCCACAAAAAATGGTTTTGAGTTAACCCATCTTGCCCGTGCTTTTAAAGAATCTGATTTTTTTGAGTTTGATTTTATTATTGCCATGGATAAAGATAACCTAAGTAATATTAAAAGATTAATGCCCGAAGATGCTACTGCAAAAATATTACTAATGCGCCATTTTGATATAAATGGAAAAGACCAAGAAGTGCCCGACCCATATTATGGTGAATTAAAACATTTTGAATTGGTGCATTCCATTTTAGATAGAAGTTGCGATGTTATGCTAGGTTTTTTAATGGATGAGTTGAAGCAAGCAAGATAAGAGTAGTTTTAGTTTCGTCTTTCTGGCTCATCATAAAATGAAATAAACGACTTCTAAATTTCCTCATCCAGCAATAGCTTTATGTTTAGCATATCTGCCTAAAAGCAAGTCCGTCATAATAACCTTAAAAAAAAAGACGAACTGTATGAATACACAGTTCGTCTGCCAACGATATTTAAAGCCTGTTTTATTATTATTTATTCAGGGTTTTGTTTTATTTAGTGAATTATAATTCTTTTGTTTATAATTTTATCTATTGATTTTATTTGAATTAAATAAACCCCTTTTTGCATTTTATTTAAGTCAATTATTGTTTTTTTAGTGTTTAAAGTGGTACTGTATACCTTTTCTCCCAGCATGTTATAAATTTCCACATTTGAAATTACAGCGTTTATTTTAGATAAAAATGCAATTGTAAACAGTCCTTTAGTAGGGTTTGGAAAAATACTTATACCAAGATCAACTTCGGGTACTTCAGCATAACCAACACTTGTAATGTTATAACAGTTTGAAGTGTCTGTACAGCCATTTTTTGTTACTATTACTGCATAACTCCCGTTTAATGAGGGTGCAAATACTTGAGATGTTTCACCTGGAATTTTGGAATAGGCATTATTGCAATTTATCCATTGATAACTGGCTTGACTTGCATTTGCAGTTAAAAAATTGTTTGATTTTGTTACAGAAGTATCCACTGTATTTATAGTTAAATTTAACGTTGCTATCGAATCACAACCTTCAATATTTGTGAGTTTTGCAGTATAGACTCCACTTGTTTTGTAGTTTGTATTGTTCGCAGACCAAGTGTACGAATCACACGTAGTTACACTTGCAGAACCGGTGTTAGGGTAACAGCTTTTCCAAACGGCAAAATTTGATCTTGGTTTCCCTTCAATTGAAGAAAAAGTACCACCCACAAAAACTGTTTGGCCTGAAACTGCAAGTGAGTTAACAGAATTATTTGGATTGGGATTCCATGTAGTTGCAAGTCCTGTTGTAACATCCAAGGCAGCAATACTATTTCTTGCTTGCCCTCCAATGAAAGTAAAATCTCCTCCAGCATATACTGTATTGCCAGAAACAGCAATTGAGAAAATAGCATTACCTACATTAGGATTCCATGCAGTTGCAAGTCCTGTTGTAGCATCCAAGGCCGCAATACTATTTCTTGTTTGCCCGCCAATTGAAGTAAAAGCACCTCCAGCATATAATGTTGAGCCGGAAATAGCTATTGAGGTAACAAAATTATTTGCATTTGGATTCCATGTAGTTGCAAGTCCAGTTGTAGCATCTAATGCCGCAATTCTGTTTCTTGCTTGCCCTCCAATTGAAGTAAAACTCCCGCCTGCATAAACTGTAGTGTCCGAGACAGCAATTGAGTTAACCGAACTATTCACATTTGGGTTCCAGTTAGTGGCAAGCCCAGTAGTAGCATCTAATGCAGCAATTCTATTTCTTGCTTGCCCTCCAATTGAAGTGAAATTTCCCCCCGCATATACTGTAGCGCCTGAAACAGCAATTGAGCTAACATAATCATTTGCATTTGGATCCCAAGCTGTTGCAAGTCCTGTTGTAGCATCTAAAGCCACAATTCTATTTCTTGTTTGTCCTCCAATTGATGTAAAGTAACCTGCAGCATAGACAGTATTTCCTGAAAGAGTGATTGTCAAAACAGTACTATTTGCACTTGGATTCCAAGTAGTTGGAAGCCCAGTAGTGGCATCAATTGCCGCAATTCTATTTCTAGTTTGCCCTCCAATTGAAGTAAAGGTACCTCCAGCATAAACTGTTGTGCCTGAAACCGAAAGTGAGTTAACTGTACCACTTGCATTTGGGTTCCAGTTGTTAGCAAGCCCAGTTGTGGCATCCAATGCAGCAATGTTATTTCTTGTTTGTCCGCCAATTGATCTGAAATCTCCCCCAGCATAGATCGTAGTTCCTGAAACTACAATTAAGCGAACCGAATTATCTGCATTGGGATTCCAAGCAGATGCAAGCCCTGTAGTAGCATCAATTGCAGCAATTCTATTTCTTGTTTGCCCGCCAATTGATGTGAATCTCCCCCCCGCATATACTGTAGTTCCTGAAACAGCAATTGATGAAATAATATTATTTGCATTTGGATTCCATGTTGTTGCAAGTCCTGTAGTGGCATCAATTGCAGCAATCCTATTTCTTGCTTGTCCTCCAATTGTTGTAAAATTCCCTCCTGCATATACTGTAGTTCCTGAAACAACAATTGATGAAATAATATTATTTGGATCTGGATTCCAAGTAGTTGCAAGTCCTGTAGTAGCGTCTAATGCCGCAAGCCTGTTTCTAGTTTGCCCTCCAATTGAAGTAAAACTACCACCTACATAGACTGTAGTTCCTGAGACAGCAATTGAGCCAACCGCATTATTTGCATACGGATTCCAGGCAGTTAGCAGGCCAGTAGAAGTATTTAAAGCCGCAATTCTATTTCTTGCTTGCCCACCAATTGCTGTAAAATCACCTCCCGCATACACTTTAGTGCCTGAAACAGCAATTGATAAAACCTGAGAACTAGCATTTGGATTCCAAGTTGTTGCAAGCCCAGTTGCAGCATCTAAAACCGCGATTCTATTTCTTGCTTGCCCTCCTATTGTTGTAAAATCGCCTCCTACATATACTGAAGTTCCAGAAACAGCAATTGAGGAAACAATACTACTTGCATCTGGATTCCAATTTGTTGCAAGACCTGTTGTAATATCTAATGCCGCAATTCTATTTCTTGTTTGCCCGCCAATTGATGTGAAATTCCCTCCTGCATAAAGTGTTGTGCCTGACAATGCAATTGAGGTAACCCCATTACTCGCACTTGGATTCCAATTTGTTGCAAGTCCAGTAGAAACATCTAAAGCGGCAAGGCACTTCCTGTTTTGCCCTCCAATTGATGAGAAATAACCTCCTACATATACCGTAGCACCTGAAACTACAATTGAGCTAACCTCACTACTTGCATTTGGATTCCAATTTGTTGCAAGTCCTGTGGTAGCATCTAATGCAGCGATGTATCTTCTATTTTGTCCTCCAATTGAGGTAAAACCACCACCAACATAGACTGTAGCCCCTGAAACAACAATTGAAGCCGCAATACTATTTGCATTTGGATTCCAAGCAGTTGCAAGCCCTGTAGTAGCATCTAATGCCGCAATTTTATTTCTAGTTTGTCCTCCAATTGATGTAAACCAACCTGCAGCATAGACTGTATTTCCAGAAAAAGTGATTGTGGCAACAGGATCTTCTGCATTTGGATTCCAAGAGGTTACTTTCCCAAGATTATTAATGTGTGCAATGTAGTTACGAACACTATCTCCAACCATAGTAAAAATACCACAAATATACCAGCCACCGTTTCCGTCCGAAATAGAACCCCTTACCTCTCCATTAGGTTCAGGAAATTCCCCAAAAAACTGTCCATCTGCTGTGTTGAGAGCGGCACCATATTGTTTGAACTTACCTATACTGGTGAAATCCCCCCCTGCATACAATGTGGAACCATTTGTTTTTAATGATGCTACAGTGCCATTAAATCCATTATTGCTAAAAAGAGAACTTACCTCCCCTTTGCTGGTTATGTGTGCAATTCGGTTGCGAACACTATCACCTACCATGGTAAACTCACCACCTATGTACCACCCCCCATTTCCATCAGGTTCTGAAACATTTACTGTTCCATTTGGATTAGCAAACTCAAAGTCAGGCATTCCTGTTGTAGCATCTATTTGTGTTCCAAAAGGTTCAACAGGGCCTATACTCGTAAAGCTTCCCCCTATGTAAACAATGTTTTTTACGGTATCTTTTACAATGGCATTTACGGTTTCGTTGGGTTGCCACCAGTTTTCTGCTAACTTAAGGTTTTGAGAACTTACGCTGGAAATTAAATTAATACCGATTAGCAGTAAAATAAGTTTTTTCATATTTAATAAATTAATAGTTTAGTATTTTTTCTTGCATTGGAAGTACCTTGTCAATTCTTTAAAAGTAAGTCTATAATGCTCTTTTGTTTAGTTCTTTCTGTTACACACATTAAAAATTTTCTGTGCATCTCATTTTATTCGAATAAAGTATAATATTTCTGTTTATCCGCAACATCAACACTATTTAGTAGCATAATTATTAAAGATTATATTTATTGATACCCAAACAAGAGCCGCTTTGTTTTGGCCTAAAAGGCAAACTTAAAGTATACATATAAAATAAACAACGCCTATAAACGCGTATTTTTCATTTAAGCAGATTTCACTTTTTTGCACTTATAAATCAAATTAGTGTTTTCACTACAATCAACACCTGCAAGTGTAAAACAAAGGTATTTGTAATGCCTTTGCTTAATGCTTAAACCTTTACTTCGTGGTATAAAATTTTCAATTAAAAATGAGCTCATTTCAAGTAAAAGGTGGCAATAAATTAAAAGGCGAATTAATTCCTCAAGGCGCTAAAAACGAAGCGTTACAAATTATTTCGGCTGTATTATTAACCTCGCAAAAAGTTACCATAAAAAATATACCGCAAATACGTGATGTAATAAAACTAATAGAGTTGATGAGTGATTTGGGTGTTAAGGTTGATAAAATATCAGACGATACTTACACTTTTGAAGCCAAAGATGTTAACCTAGAGTATTTGCGTAGCGATGATTTTAAGAAAAAAGGCGCTGCTTTACGTGGTTCCATTATGATTATTGGTCCGTTGTTGGCTCGTTTTGGTATGGCATATATTCCAGAACCTGGAGGCGATAAAATTGGCCGCAGACCAGTAGATACACATTTACGTGGGTTCGAAAATTTAGGTGCTACTTTTGAGCATTTGCGCGAAGAGCGTTTTTATAAAATAAACGGCACAAACTTACAAGGCACATACATGATGCTTGATGAAGCATCGGTTACGGGAACAGCAAATATTGCTATGGCGGCATCATTAGCCAAAGGCACAACCCAAATTTATAATGCTGCTTGCGAACCTTATTTACAGCAATTATGTAAAATGATTAACAGCATGGGTGGTAAAATTAGCGGCATTGGCTCTAATTTATTAACCATTCAGGGGGTTGATGAACTTGGTGGATGCACACATACCA
>JAUCCO010000166.1:0-6577 GCA_034676125.1 Bacteroidia bacterium | reverse complement strand
ATATTGTCTTTTTAAATCATTCTTTTTTATATCAAGCCAAGCAGGTTGATAGCCATAATAATGAATTACATTTCGGTTAAAAGCAACATCTGTACTTACCATACCTTTTTTCATAAAACGTTTGCCCCAAAGTTTTAAAGCATTTTCGCTAAATGCACGATTATCACTTGGGTTTGCACTAAAATGTTTGGCATATACACCTGCTTGCGAAGTTTTATTTCTAACCGTTGTAATGTATGCCTCAATTAATGGTGAATTATAATTGCCATATCCTAATTTAAAAAAGTTGTTTTTAAGTTTAGGTAACAAGGCCGTTCCCATTGATAAAGGTTTAATGGTATAAATGGTTGGCTCTGCATTAAGCTTGGTAGTAGGCAAAGTGTAATCCAACTTTGGTGCTTTTACTTCGGGCACTTCGGGGTTTGGGTTACTGGGTATTTTTATAATATTGGTTAGTGTTGGCTTAAATTCTTTAATTACATCAAACTCATTGGTGCGTAAAGTATCTTGTGCAAAAACTGTAGTAGCTAATATTGCTAAAGTAAAAGCTATAGTTGTTTTTTTTATGCTCATGATGTTGTTTTTAAATCGTTTTTAAATGTTGGTGATTTAGTTGGTAAGGCTTTCAATTTCTTTTTCGGCCGGTGGAGTAGGAGTGGGTTTTGCTGCCTCCTCTTCACTAATAATTTTTCTTAGCTTTTCTATAGCCCTACTTTTATTTGTACCATCATCAAGGTTTTCTATTAAACTTTGTAAAGTTGCTTTTGCCTGAAAATTGTCTTTTTGTGCATAATACACATCAGCCAAAAGTAAAAAAGCCTTCTCGTACCAATTGCTGTAATTCGAGTACTTCTCTGATATTTCGAATATTGTTTTTTTGCTTTTATCGTACTCTTTTTTGTTAAACTGAATGTAGGCGATATTATATTTAGCCTCGGCAGCATAAATGTTTTTGGTTTCTTTAATCAAGTAATTCCAACCTACAATTGCACTGTCAAATTGGTTTATGCTGGTGTAATAACGTGCTATGTTTAAGTTGGCATCTAACAAGCCTTCTTTGCTGCTTAAGCCAGAGTTTACATACTTAAACGAGTATTGTGCTGCAGTATCAATTCCATAAGCAAGCATGGTTGTTTTCATCATACCTGTTACGGCAACTTGCATATTGTCTCGGCTGCTTGCAATACGCTCTAGTGCACTGTAATAATCAAACGCATTGCGCCATTGTTTTTTATTAAAGTATAAAACAGCGGCTTGTCTTGTGGCACGCTCAGTATAATCGTTTCTTACTTGTTGTGCTACAAACTCGTAACTAACTAAAGCATCGTCAAAGTTTTTTAGTTTAAAATCGCACTCGGCTTTGTAGTAATTAGCTTTTAAAATAAAAAAGCCACCACCAAACCTAGTAATATAGGTGCCAAATAATTTGGCTGCTTTGGTGCAATCGCCATTTTTATATTGGTTAAATGCTGCTTCGTAACTAATGCTATCTTGGTAAGTAGGAGATACCACAACACACGATGCTGATTTAATAAAATCTAAATACTCATCAGTTTCGCCTCTACTTATGTATATGTTTTTTACAATTGATAATGCTTCTCTTGCCTCATCAGTACTGCAATATTCGGTAGTTAATAATTTAAAAGTGGCCAATGCATCATTATCATTTCCATTATTATAAAGTGCTAAACCTTTGTACTGAATGGCTTTGCGTATATACATACTGCGTGGGTAGTTTTGTATGATGTTATCAAAACCAGAAGCTGCCAATGCAAAGTTTTCGTTTTGTAAATTAACATTGGCTATTTCATACAAAGCATCATCAATATAAGGCGACTTTTTATATGTGGTAATAATTTGCTGTAGTTCATTAATTTTTTCGGTTGATTTACCCAATACACCATAAATCATAGCTTTTTGATACAAAGCATAGTCGCTCCCATTTAAATTTTTATCTACTATTTTTTGATAGTGATCTAAAGCACGGTTATATTCTTTAGCTACAAAATAACAATCGGCAATACGCATGGCTGCATCAGTGTATAGTTCAGGATTATTTTCGGCATGCGAGCTTTCTAAAAAAGTTTTAAAATTGGTTACTCCTAAAGTATAGTTTTCAAGTTTTATGTAACAGTAACCCAAATTATAAAATGCCAATGGATAAAAGCGGGTAAATTTCACTTCGTTTTCGTATTTTAAAAACGATTTAAAGTTGGTTTCAGCCTCTTTAAATTTACCTTGTTTGTATTGTGTTTCGGCTTGCCAAAAATACGCCAAAGCAAACAGTTTTTTGTCGTAATCCATTGTTTGCGATTTAACAAAATAGGTTACTGCGGCTTCGTAATTATTGTTTAAATATTGCTCTTCGGCATAATAATACAACACACGTTGGTAAGCTTCCTTGTTATCTTGGGTAGGTTTTTTAATGCTTTCAATTACGGTAATGGCTTGTTTGTAATTTCGGGTACTCATTAATAAATCGCCCAAAGCACCACGTGCAATATCAATATATTTACTTTCAGGAAAATCGTTTACAAATTTCAAGAAATCTTTAATCGCATCTGGCTGGTTAAGCTCATAACTTATTTTTGCATAACTAAATAATGCTAACTCGGTAATTTCTTGGTCGAAATTTAATTTATAAGCCCTATCAAATGCTAACCTTGCTGATGGTTTTTTATCGGTTTTGATATAACATTCTGCTAAATGAAAATGTGCATATTGCGAAGTGGTATCTTGCTTATCAGTAATTCTGGTAAATTGTACGATGGCTTTATCGTACTTGTTGGTAGCAAAATAAGCATAACCTAGTCTGTAAATATCTTTGCTATTTAATTGCACAGGCGGGTTAGCATTGTATTTTTCTAGGTATGGAACTGCATTGGTATAATCGTTTAAGTTAAAATAACTTTGTCCAACTATTCCAGCCACATCATCAGCCACATCTTTATTAGTAATACTATCAGCAAAAGCAACAACTTGAGTGTATTGTTTGCGTGTAAATAATATTTGTGCAATGTAAACTTGCGATAATGGTCCAAATGTTTTGGTAGATTTAATTCTGTTAAAATGAGTTAATGCTTCTTCATAATTTCCATCTTTATAAACTACATATCCATAGTAGTAATTTGCGGGGTCGTAATATTTATTCTTAGTATCTTTAATGTTCGAAAATGCTGCTTTACTTTCGGGATATTTATCTGTTTTAAAATAACAATAACCTTTTAAAAACCAATATTCATCAGCTTCTTCGTTGGTTAAGCTTAATGCATCCACTTGTTCTAAATATTGAATTGCACGTTTGTTATCCTTTGCCCTATAAAAATATCTACCCAACTGAAATAGTGCTAATTTAGCTTTTGGATGCTCGGGATAATTAAGGTAAACCGTTGTTAATTTTGCAATGGCATCTGCATTAAATAATTCCATAGCACACACACCTGCATAATATTGTGCATTGATATTGCTTTCTCTGTCGGTGCTTTTTTGGCTGTACAGTTCAAATAATTGCTGAGCAGCTGCATATTTTTCTTTATAAAAAAGCTCGTATGCTTCTTTGTAAATACTATAACGGTGCTCGTTGTTTAATGTTTGTTGGGCATTTGTAATTTGCCTACATCCAATAAAAACCAAAATGTATATAATGCTTCTTAACTTCATAATGCGTATCCTATATAAGTAGATTAACGCCCTCGAAGCTAAAAGCTATACCATTTTTAGAATGAATAATTTATCCCCACAGTGGGAATAATTGGTAGCTGATTGATGCGTGTAAGGTTTTTTCTATCAAAATAGAAAATGTTTTCTCGGTTGTACACGTTGGTAGCAGAAGCAGTTACTGTAATAGTTTGGTTTTTCTTAAGTGTCATTTTTTTAGACAGTGACATGTCTAAACGGTGGAAACTTGGAAGTCTACCTGTGTTTATATCTGTATAATAAGTACCAATTTGTCCATTTTGAGTAAGGCGGTCGCCTCCTTTTAATTCGTCATATTTCTCGTAATTACCTTGGGTTTGTGTAAACGGAAAGCCAGAACCATAATTCCATCTTGTATTTAATTTCCAGGTACGTTTTTTATCAAAACTATAAGTAGCTACTAAATTTATATTATGTCTTCTGTCAAAATGAGGCATGTAAGTTCTTCGTCCATCATCTCTTGTAACATAGGTTAAGCTATATACTGCCCAAATGTATATTTTTTTAAACTCGTATTTATACCTAAAATCCATCCCATACGAACTTCCAACTTCTCTGGCATAATCGCTACGTAGGTATTCTGGTTTTGATAAATAGTCTTCATCATAAAGCTTATCTCTGTTAATGTTACTTAACTGGTTAAAATCTTTATAAAACCCTTCAATATTAATTTCTTGATGTTGGCCTAAATCAAACTCAACACCCGCACCATAATGCCATGCTTTTTGTAAAGCACTATTAACAGCTTGGCCATTAAAAGTTCGTGGTAAATTATCTGGTCCTGATAAAAAGCCGTAAAATAAATTCACCACATCTTGATCGTTAACAGCCGATATTAAGTTTTGTGTATAAAAACCACCTGCGGCTTTAAGCCTAATTTTATCTGTTACATTATATTTGGCTGCCAACCTTGGTTCTACCGTAGTTTCTGATAGTGATGCATAAGCCTGTATGCGCAATCCCGGTTCAATTACCAAACGCCCAATATTCTTTTTATACCTAAAAAATCCACTTAGTTCTGTGGTAAATTCTTCTTGTTTTAGCTCTCTGCCGTAAGTATTTGTATAGTTATAATCGGTACTAAAGCCGTTCATTTCTATGCCGTATTTAATATCATCTCTACCAATAAAATGAGAAAAGTTTATGTTGATGTTAAATCCATTAATGCTACTTTCACGTGGTTTGCTGTCACTCTCATTTTGGTTCATTTTATATTGCGAATAACCTAAAGCGCCATTAATAATTGTTGACCCTTCGGGTACAATATTAAAATTAGCACCACCACCGCTTGATGTCCAATTATATTGTGTTTGCGGGTAATCTACATTATCCCTAAAATCAAACCCAAATAAATTAAGCTTTGAACCACTTGAACTTATAAAACTTGCTTTTGCATATAAATCACTAAAGCTAAATGGCAAACCATCTTTACCAGCATAACTATATAAGGCAGGAGCAGTTTTGTTTAGATAAGAGTTTTTGTATGAAATAATGTATGATGATGAAGCACCGCTTTCATTAAATTTACTCATTGGTCCTTCCAATAATATTTTAGAACTAATGGGCGAAACCGATACTTTTCCGCCAAATTGATTTTTTTTGCCTTCACGGGTATTAATATCAATAATAGCGCCTACTCGTCCGCCATATTCTGCACCAAATCCACCTGCATAAACGTCTGCACTTCTAATTATATCAGCATCAAACACACTAAATAATCCAATAGAGTGGAATGGATTATAAATAATCATACCATCTAATAATACTTTATTTTGTACAGGTGTTCCTCCTCTTATATACAACTGTCCACCTTGGTCGCCACTAAATACTACACCTGGTAGTACTTGTAAGTATTGCGCTAAATCGGGTTCACCGCCAAATGATGGTAATTGTTTTAACTCTTTTTGTGTAATTGTATTAACTGATATTTTAACATCATTACGTGCTTTTTGTCTATCGGCAACAATTGTTGCCTCCTCCATCATAACAGACAATTGTTTAACAAATAGATTTTGGTTGGTAATTTTATTTGCGGTAATGGTAATTTTCACAGCAGCACTATCGTATCCTAATGCGCTACATTTAAGGGTGTAAGCGCCTGGTTTTATTTTTG
Source organism: Bacteroidia bacterium (assembly GCA_034676125.1). Classification (GTDB taxonomy): domain Bacteria; phylum Bacteroidota; class Bacteroidia; order UKL13-3; family UKL13-3; genus UBA6183. The sequence continues at coordinate 768 of JAUCCO010000166.1, read as the reverse complement.
ATAAAGCATAAAAACCATTAATATCTGTAGTTTTACCAATTTGTAATTCAGGAATATAAATTGTTGTAAAAATTAAGGGTTCGCCTGTTTTTTTATCATAAATAAATCCCCTAACTTCTCCGGTTTGAGCTAATGCAGAAGTAATTGTTAGAAGGCAAATTGCAGCTAATACGTATATGTTTTTTATCACTTTTAAAATTTAATGCGTTAATTTTACAAGAATACTAATTTTAATAAGACTATCATTATTTTAAAATGGTTCTGCGTAATATTTGTGCTATACGCTAAATTGCTTGTTTAGCGTTTATTAAATATTATTTTTGCCCGTATTGCATAATTATATATGAATAAAGTAACAGTAAGGCTAGTTGTATTTTTGTGTTTATCAGTTGTTTGGTTTAGTAGTACTGCCCAACAAAAAAATGTTTCGATGCAAAATATTGCAGAAGTAAAGGTTGATGAACTTACAGATGATCAAATAAAACAGTTTATAGCAGAGTTTAAAACGGCTGGGTATAGCACCAATCAAGTAGAACAAATTGCAATACAACGCAAAATGCCTGCTGCCGAAGCTCAGAAATTAGTGCAACGCATTTCTAAAATCGAGTCAAAAGCAGGAAGTAACACACCCAATCAACAATCAGAATTTGATAGAAAGTATAATGATGATGTTGTAGATAATACTGACAATACCAATAAACTTTTTACGGTGTTAGAAAAAAGCGTTTTTGGTGCCGAGCTGTTTGATAATAAAAATTTAACCTTCGA
>JAUCCO010000165.1:0-6714 GCA_034676125.1 Bacteroidia bacterium | reverse complement strand
TATTGAAGATGATAACCGCAACCCCGAAGGTTGCCCGAATTTGCAGTATTATGAGGTATATACAAAACAATTCAAAGAATTAAAAAGCAAAAGTATTTTCAATGTTGCACTTACAAGAAGAAACATGACTTATCCTCATACTTCGGTGGTTATTCAATTTAACGAATATTCTTTTTTATATGGTACTGAGGAAATTGGGTTGGATTTTTATGTACACTATATTGGTGATTTATCAATCTTAGGAAATACCTATCACAAAGTTTTGTACGAGTATCATAAGAGTACGCCCAATACCAATATTAAAGGGTATCTAAATAAAACCCTTGGATTTGTAGCACTTGACGATCCAGGATCAAATCTAACTTTGGTATTAATACCTTAACAATATACTCTAATGCTTACAACAATGAAAAAATTATTTACTTTTATTATGTGTTTATTTTATTTCAGTTCACAAGCTCAAATTGATGAATGCACAGGTTTCGAAGAGTTATACAGAGGCAGACACAAAATAAACGGAATGACTTATAGCCATCCATATACGACCTTTGATAGACATAATGAAATTAGTTTTGATTTAACATTAACGAGAATACGAAGTAAAATTAGAAATGGCAATGAAGGCGATCCTGTCTATGATGCATATGTCAAAGCCTACGCAAACGCTGTGTCCCCAATACCCAATTCAGATGACGATAACGGATTACGAAAGTTAATTGATGGTGATTTTTATGATTCCGAAATACCCTTTTGGGGCAAAAACAATGCTTTTGTATTTTTAATTGGGATTGACAGTTCTGGAAATGGTTATTTAGATTCACTAAATGATGGTAATATAATACGTAATGGATTTCGAGATCGTGCAATAGAAGCATTCGAACATCTTAGCGGAGGCATCGACCATATGAATGTTTTTACGATGGTTTTTCACATGGGCGATATGCAGCATTATGCCATTGCCTTAAAATAAGCACTTAGCAAAAAAAAAATATTTGGAATTGAAATTTTAAACCATAATTTTATAAAACAAACCTTAAATAAATTTAACATGAAACACACCATTAAAGCCATTACCACACTACTATTATTTAGCATTAATTTTTCTAGTTGTATACCCGATGATGGCCCACAACCTTGCAATGATAGAAACCGCTTTGAATACCTTAATGAGGAGGAGTTAAACACTACGCCATACTTTGCTAACAGAAAACCTACCGACACAATTACTTATGTAATAAATAATACCGATACTCAGCAATTTATTTACCAAAAAACCGATACTACCTACCGCATAATTAACGAAAACACCAACCCCAATAATTTATGTGCATATAATGTGCATTACCAAGAGCTTAATATTACATATTCTGCAATAAAAGGAAATATTGTTTTTAAAATTGCACTAAAAAAAGAAGAGCAATACATTACGAGAATAACTGGTTATTTATCCAATTATAAATTTGAAATACCTCTTTATGCATTTAAATTGACTTCTGGTTCAAATTATATTGGGGACAAGCATATTAATAACAAACTTGTTAAAAATGTAATTTTCATACCTCTAAAGAACGAGGAAATCTCTATAGGGTATGTTTATTTTAATAATGAATATGGCCTTTTACAAATAGAAGATACTAAATCTAATACAATAATTACGTTAGTGCCCTAATTATGAAAACACAAACACTAAAATTTACAACCCTACTAGCATTGCTGGCTACCACATTGCTTTTAGCCAATTGCAAGGGTGAGCCTAGTTGCCCAGATCCTGAAACTAGGTATCATTATCTTGGTGAATTCAAGAGGTCTCGAATCCCTTATACTGGACTTGATAGCATAACATAAATTACTAATAAAAATGTTACAAAATTGTATTTGGGAAATGGCATACAACAGCGATTTACTGAAAAAAAAACACGAGATCCAAACCCTGATTGTAATGTATACCTTACTGATAGATACGAAGTATTACAATTTACTTTCTTAGATAAAAATAAAACCGACTCTTTATTCTTGCAGCTTGAAGATTATTCTGGCAACTGTACATTCATAGGTAATAACAGTGTCTTCTATTTCTACAGAGAAATTATTAAAAACATTGAACAACATGTCGACTCTATATATCTTAACTCAAAATGGTATTATAACCACACAATTATTGTGAACCCTAGTTTTGATACCCTGATAATAAATAAAGACCAAGGTATTTTAAAATGTACCAACTTTAGTTCAGGCAAACAACTCATTATTATTAAATAATTCAATCTATGAAATTAATGACCGAAATCCTGACAAAAATATCGAGAATGCTCTTTCTATGTCTATTCTTAATGCATTTTACAGCCTTAGCTCAACCCAAAGAACGTTTAAAAAACCGTTACAAAGAACCCAATATGAGTTACGGAGCACCATATACCATGTTTGATATTGCAGAATTTGCAAAAGACAAATCTGGTGGAGTTGCAAAACGAGTTGAAGAGTTAATTGAACAAATTAAACACCCTGATAAAGACAGTGTTTATTTTAAAATGTTTGCATTCTATTCAATTCAGCCCAACCAATCGCCATACACTCAAGATAGTTCTGCGTATGATCCATTGGCAGCACACGCTAAAAAACAAAGCATTTATAGCCTTACTTGGGGTTGATGCTGATGGAGTGCCATTACCACCTGAAACTATTACACGCCTGCAAAACGAAGCTTATAGCGCATTAGAAAACATGAATACCGAAGTGCTTAATTCAATTCGCTTTCATAGTCTTGGTAAAAATGCCGGCCAAATGCTCCTTTTTAGAACACGAGAATTGGTACAATACCTTCAGGCTTATGATATGCTTAAGGCAAGCGGGCGTATTGCTAATTTTGCTGATGATATTTTAATAGGTTAGGCAGACAGAATTTAAATCTAATTATGCCTTTTTTTATGCTAATATTTTGTACCAAAAACTTAAATACTATCTAAGTTTTTTTGTGTTAAGTCGCTAATTACATCACCTGTATTTAAGGTAGTAGCAGGTTCAAAAAGCATAATCCAAACCTCTTCGTTAGCTATTGGTTTATGTTCTATACCTTTGGGTACAATTAAAAACTCGTTTTCGTTTAGTACAATGTTTTTGTCTCTAAATGCAATGGTTAGGCATCCTTTTATTACCCAAAATAGTTCGTCTTCATTATCGTGCTTGTGCCACACAAACTCACCTTTAAGTTTAGCCACTTTTACTTGTTGGCCATTTAATTCGCCTACTATTTTTGGCGACCAATGCTCCGTGAATAGTTCTAACTTTTGGTTAATATTTACTTTGTTTAACATCACATCATTTATAATACAAACAATAGTACAGCTTATTTTATTAAGGCCAAACCATCCAATGCCGATTTGTCGTAAGGGGATAACAACAATACTTTTTTAAACAATAATTTAGCTTGTGCAGTTTTGCCAATTCTATAATTGGTCCAAGCATACATTAGCAATCCATCATAATCAAACGGGTAAAGGTTTACTACTTTTTCAAACAAAACATGTGCTTTGGTGTAGTTTTTTCGGTTGTAATAAATTACCCCAAGTTTGTAATTAACAGTACTATTTTTTGGGTCTATTTTTAGTATGTTGTTATATTGTTCTACCACATCATCCCACTTGTTTAATGCAGCAGCAGGATAAACATAGCCTAAGCGAGGCTCTATTGCATAAGGCATTATCAAAATGGCTTTTTTGTAATAATTTATGGCCTCATTATATGCACCAGCCATGTATTTTAAGTAACCTAAACGCAAATTGGTTTCATAACTTTTTTCGTTGTAAACCTGTAAAATTGCTAGAGCAGCTTCACTATAGTGTGCGGTTTTTTCAAGCGCATAACTTTTTTCAAATGCCGATTGTAAGCTGTTATCTTGAGCAAATGCTGGAGATATTAACAAAGTTGCTAAAACTAATAATATTGTTTTCATGTTATTTTTTGTGTTTAAAAGGTGTATTTTATTCCTAATCCAACTATCGAATATTGATAAGCTTTTTGGGTATATGTTTCGGTTTTATTTTCTAATTGAGTTACTGCAACTATGCCCAAATGATTTGTTAATTGGTATGCAACATTTAATGCATATCGGTTTGTTGTAGCATCAAACGAGTTATTTACCAAAAGGCCATTTAGTTCGCTATAATTTTTGGCATTTGCATGTGTATATCCCGCAGTAATTTTTAGCTTGGTAGATGGTAAATATACAACCTGTATAAATGGAGCCAAGTGATTTTTTTCTGTAAAATAATTAACATCAAACTGCATACTTAATTTTGTGTTACTAAACGGATAATACAAAAATGATGGAATAATTTGAAACTGTTTTTGTTGGTTTAAAGTGGAGTAATATGCATTTAACGAATACTGTATATTTTCGTTTATTTTACTTATGCCACCACCCACTAAAATTGGAGTTGCAGTAGCTAATGCGCTATTAAAAAGCAAGGTGCTATAATTGGTTATATTATAATGTATAAGGTGTGTGGCTACATTTATTTGCCAGCCTTTTTTTAGTGCAAATGGTAAGTTTAAATAGTATTGTATTTGATTAATATCGCCAAACAGATTTTTTTGATTTAAGTAGGTTATTGCATGATAACTTAATACAGATTTTATAGGAATTGATGCACCCACAAAACCATACCACATATTGTTGTATAGGCTTTTGTCGCTACTTATTTTTACGCCAGCATCAGTTTGTAACAGGGTTAAATTAACTTTATTGCTTGCAAGTATCTTGTTTGATTTAACCAATTGATGTTGCATTTTTTGTGCTTGTACATATTGCTGCGTAGCTAGGTAGTTATAAAACAAATGAGCTTGTGTGGTGCTATCTGTAGGGGCATTTTTTAAGGCAAAATTTAAATACCTATTTTGCTTAAACATATTATTATTTAAATACGCTGCTGCTGCTGCAAATTGATAGGCATCAAAATAAGCTGCATCTATTTTATGCAAACTATCGGTAAGGTGCATTACCTTTTTATAATTACCAATAGCAAAAGATGCACGTAAAACACTATCAGATTTACTTGCAAAGTAAGTTTGCGCAGTAGCCACAATGCCAGTGCAGCAAATAAGTATTAGCGAAACTAGTTTAAGCATGTGATGGTTTTAGTATTTGGTCCATTTGCATTAATGGTAATGCTTGTTATTTGGTTGTTTTCTATCTCAATTTTAAATGTACGTTGTTTGGTTTTTTTGCTAAAAGTAAATGCTTCAACACTGCTTAATAGTTCAATTTTATTTGGTAAAATCATGTCATCAATACTAATGTATGCTATCTGGTATTTTACTTTTTTAAATAATACAAATGGAGATATTAAATCTTGTATTAATAATGCAATTGGGCTATTAAAGTGGGTAAGGTCTATATCATCAGTTACTGTTAAACTAGGATAATAGCCCAATAGTATTTTGTAGTTTGCTAAATAAAAATCAAACAAAACTGATTTTTTATTGCCATAAAATGTGGTGAAATAAAATGTAGTACCATTATTTACAAAATATGCATAAGCTTTTTCGGTTGGGCAATATAAATACGTGTTATTATAGGCATCAACCAAGCACTCCCAAGTTATTATTTTATTTTTGTTTGAGGCGTTTTTTACTTCAAACTTTAATACTTTACCTGGAATAAAATGATATGCTTTAGTTAATAAAGGTGTTTTTATTGGATGATGAATTTGTGTGCCTTCTAAGGGAATACTATTTTGATGCAATTGATATTTACCATTATTGGTACTTACATAATTTGCAATAGGGTAGGCCATAGTTTTAGAGCCAATATAGGGTGTGTTTTGAACCTGAAAATGAAGATGTGGTTCAGGCGAACGCCCAGAATTACCACAACTAGCAAGCATTTGACCTGCTTTTACAAAATCGTTTAATTGAACTAAAAGTGTATCTTTTTTTAGGTGTGATAATTTAGTATATAAACCTTCGGCATGTTTTATTACAATGGTGTTTCCCCAGTTGTCTTTTAAATCAACATCACCAATATTGTTATCATCAATACCATCTGCAATTTGAACAATGTATCCATCTGCTGGTGCAAGTACAGGTAAATTAAAACAGTAAAAATCGGTAGTAGATGTGCCAGGCTGTTTGTATGTTTTTTTTGTTTCATCAACTACCACAAAATCTAATGCTTCACTCCATAATGCTTTGTGGGTAATTTTGCCATTATATCCTTGCGAAACAAACCATTCGCCATAAAACGGAAGTTGTAAATTTATCCATTTGCTATTTTTAAATCGTGTTTGATTACTTGCATAATTATAGATGTTTTTTTCGGGCGAAAAGTGTTGAAATGTAACTGGAACTAATCTGTTAAAATAGGTTCGTTTGCTTAATAACATTAATACCAGCAATACTGTAATTACAAATGGCAACGAGTACAATGGCAATTGATAAACACTTAACAAACCACTTAAGCCGCTTATTAAAACACCAATAATTGGCATGGCTATTATTACCAATAAAAAGGACGAACGCGATGGTATTAAATAAAATCCGCCTAATGATATTGCGGTAAGAATAAAGTTAAATCCAATGTAGCTGTAATAAAGTTGACTAAACTCTCCTGATAATTGAAAGTAAAAAACATAACCCATGCTAAATCCAATAATGGATAATAAAAATGCTATGCGCGACCAAATGATCAAACCAATTAAAATAATTAAACCAGCAATA
>JAUCCO010000164.1:0-6722 GCA_034676125.1 Bacteroidia bacterium | reverse complement strand
ATTTTCAATTAATTTTTTAATTGGTGTTTTGTCTCCTTCAAAATAATTTTTCTTTGCATAGTTGGTTTCCTTGTGCAATTCTCCACGTATAGAAGCAACTTTATTTGTTCCATATTTATTTTTTGAAGGGCTAATTAATAGTCGTGTATTTTTGTGGGCAACCAACAAGTTATCCATTGCATTTTTTACATCAACAATAAACTTATCATTGCTCCAAGGTGTTATAAATTTCTTACTACTATTATCAACACATACATCTTTTTTTAATATTGCATATTTTGCTTTTTTACTATTATCATTTTCAACATCAGCACTATTAGTAGCATTTAAAGTATTAATGTATTGAATGTGGTTTTGCTTTGTACAAGCAATAATAATTGCATCTAAGGCATGATGGCGATGGTCTAAGCGCTTAGAGAATCCTTGAAACATTTCAACATCTTCATAACTATTTGTTTTTGAATTAAACTGCGGTGCATAATAAACTAAACTTTTTGTTTCCGAACTTTCCTCTGATGTTTCATATTTGTATGGTTTTATTTTTTTAGGTGTTTCAATATTTTCTCTTACCGTATTTTGTATTACTTCCAAAATTTTCTGCAACTCTTCTTTGTCTTTTATTTCAATAAATTTTTTACCTGTTGAAATTTTCATCACTTCAAACGATACGTTACTTAATGCTTGACTTATATCGTCAACCATTTTTTCTTGTTCTGCAAGTGTTTTAAGTGTGAATGTTTTTTTGCCCGTTGGCATTTCAAAGTTTTCAAAACGATTGCGAAGTAATTCTTTCATTATATTATTCAAGTGCCAACGTTCACGCAAAATATCTGTAACCGCTCCTGATGTTACCCAAACCTTTTGTTCGCCAACTAATTCAGCTAATTTTTCTTTTAGTTTTTTATTAATGTACTGTGTTTCATTTAAGGTTCTATTTATAGGATCTTCGGGTATTTCTTTACGCAATAAATTAGTGCGTTTTCCTCCTTTCGGAAACATTGCTTTTATATGCCCTTCCCATTTATCCGCTTCCATCAACCCAAATTCCTTATTTCCAATTTTAAATACTTTTTCTATTCGCTTACTTACAATAAATTCATAAGCCGTTCTATTACCATTATCAGCTTTTGCTTGGTTCACTTCTGCCCAAGTAATAACTTTATTTGCATACGAATTCAAATAATATCTTTCTCTTGGAATGATATGTTCTATTTGCACAACTTTACCTCTTGCAAATACATCAGTTAATGGGATAGGTTGGTTAGTATATGGACATTTAAAATTTTGCTCTAACCACATTAAGTATTTTGCTACTTCTGCTTTAGTTGGCTCATCTAATTTGTAATCTTTTACTTTCTGTTTGTATTCACTTGCATTTGTATTCTTAACAACATCTTCAATTATTCTAATTTTATCAATATTACTTTTTGTTGAAACAGAATCATCAATATTATCTGCATTTCTATTATCTTCCATGAGTGCTTTTTTTAACTCGCGAAGCATTTGTTTAGCCCACTCATTTTTTTCAGCACTGTTATTCATGCTTTCCCACATTTGCGCTCTTTCGTCCATGCTTGCCTTTAACTCACGGCTCAACTCAATGCGCACTTCATCAAAACCATATCTTTTGTATATATCATTTACAATGGAAATTGTTTCATTCACTATTTTTTCAACAACAGGATTATTCATTGAATGATTTTCAACCCTTTCAATTTCCTTTTTTATGGATATATTTTTAGATGAATGAGAACCATACATTACGGCAGTTGCTTCCCAATAATTCAAATAAGTAAAGTTACTTTGCGTATTATATTTTGAAAGTTTTAAACGTGCTTTTTTATCAGTTATAAAAAATTTTAACGTTTCTAATTTATCATCTTTATCTTTTATTTTTTCTTCTTCACTACAATTCAAATTTATTAGTGAATCAACTTTTAGTTTTGCTTTTGCTGTAATATTATTTCCATTACTCATTAGTGGCAGAATATTACGAATTGCTTTTGCAGAAAGGCTACCCATACCAACATCATCAAACTTTGTTTTAGCTAATTGCAAACAAACATCTTTATCAAATCCAAAATTTGTTTCAATAATTTCGGCTACTTTATTGGCATCACTATTTGTAATATCATAAATAATTTCCCATAATGCTTGAAGATTAGTTATTGGTTCTTTACAAGATTTACTTTTGCTTTCATCTTTATATTTTTCAACTCTCTTAACATCAAACTTTGAGTGGATTTCATTAAACCAATCTTCATCTTTATCAATTAAAATGTTTTTTAATGATGCTTTGGTTGTATTGCCTTTTAGTTTAATATCTTCCCAAGTACCATCTTTTTTGCGTTTTCTAAAATTTACTGAAAAATAAGAATCAACTAATTCCCCAGTTTCAGTATCTAATCCCTTTTTTGATGTTTTACCCCTGTTATACTTATCTTCTAAATCTTCAAAAGTTTTAAGCCCTAATGATTCTTTTACAAATACTCTCCAAGACAAGGTTTTGCTTTTCTGCATTTCATTAAAAAGTAATTCTTTTACATCAGATACTTCTTTTCCGACATATTTTTTGAATTGTTCCAAATCATCCAATAAATCAATTCTCTCGTTTGGGGTATTCAAATAAACCCTAACATTATTTATTTGTTGCCATATTTTAAATTCTTGATGCAAAGGATGGCTTCGTGGTATTACCGTTCTACCAATATGTATATCAAAAACTTCTTTTCTTCCCTCACCTTTTACTGTTTTTTCTTTTTTGACTTTAATTTTTTCAAAAGGACATTGACCTTTGTTTTTTGCTTGCTGCCAAGGACGTTGAAAGAAAATCAACTTGTCTTTTAGTAAATATTTTAACTGTTCGCTTTCTTTTGCACTTCGTTTTTTCTTTACTCCATTCTCGAAATATTCTATTTGGTAATTATTAATTTGATCTAAAATTGGCTGATAATCCTTAAATGCAATTTTTACTACAGCTTTAATGTCAACTTTATCCAAAAAGTTCTTGTGATATTGGTATTGAAAATCCCAGATCTTATCTAACTCATCCTCATACCAATTTCTATTTACAACATTATTCCTAATTCTTTCGATCTTTTTATTCTCATAAAAATTATGGTAAAAGTACGAGCCAACTGTTTTGCCCTCACTGCACCATTCTGTTAAAGTTTTTTGTAATTCCTGATATTTAAAATTCCAATCATCAGGATTTACCTTTGTTAATGATATTTTGTTAAAAGAGCCTACCTTTTTATTCTTTTCTTTAATATCTTGTTCCTTGTAATTGAAGGCAATTATGTCACCTTGTTTTTTTGTTAAATTTATTTCTTCCTTAACTATAATTCTTGCATTTAGTATTTCCGTAATAAAATTTTCCTCATCGATTTTAAATGGCTCTTCTAGTTTTATCTCAACAGCATAGTGCATCCAACTAACCTTGGTTGAATCATACTTTTCATAATCAATTTTAATTGGTTTTTCTGAAAGGTAGGTTATAGTACCAATCAGATATTCAAACTTCGCCTTTTCCTCAATGGCAAACCTGTCACTACTATATCCTCTCCATTGATTAATATGTAATAAAACTCTACCTAATTCTGCTAAGGTAATTTTTTCTCTAATTGCTCTATCACGCAATTCATAAATTGCTTTGCCTATATCATTATTTTCTCCTCTTCTTATTCTATTACCTTCATCATCAAATTTTCGTTCATTTGTGTAATATCTTTCATCCTTAGTGATATTTAAAAATGCTAAAACATTTTCAAGTTTTCCTCTTCGTAGTTTATACCTGCTTTTCATTCTACGTACACCCCGGTATTTTCGCCTATTTGCCGTTGGGGTTAAGGTGCTTCCTTTGGGATCATTCAAAGTTAATCCTTTATCAAATCGTTCCGTATCTTGAGCAATAATTCTAACTCCGACAGCATCTTTATGAATACCAATCCGATTATTATTTATATCAGTTTCTGCAACTTTATTGTTATTTTCGTTTGCTTTTTTCTCGTCAGTTGCTTCCACTATAGCCCAACCAATTGAGGTAGTTCCAATATCTAATCCAAGAATTTTTTTAATATTTTCCATATTTATTTTTTTATATTAATATTATATATACTTTTGAAACGAAGCAAATCACAATAAGATTTTATCGTTGTGAAAACATTTAAAGCGGGGCAACTCGCTTTTTTTTATGCACTTATTTTGGGGTTTAGGTTTCATTTTTGTAATGGTTATACTTTATCGAAAGTACATTTTAGTTTGTAAAAAGCAACTTTTCGTGTTCTTATTTTTTGTGTAATTGCCCCTTCAATATTTCTTAATTTAATAACCTTATAATAATTTTTAAGTAGCTTTATTAGACAAGTTGCCTATTAACCTCATATTTTAGCTTGGCTATTAAAATTTGCTTAGGACCTATTGTTATTACTTATTTAAGCACTGCAATTTACCTCAAAACTTATTGGCATAATTTTAGTAATGAGGGCATAACCTAATAAAAATCCTTATGATAAAACGAACACTTTATTTTGGCAACCCAGCTTATTTAAGTACCACAAACAACCAACTTGTAATTGGTATACCCAATGCCAAAGGCTATGATAAAATGTTGGGCAACACCATACCCATTGAAGATATTGGCGTAGTGGTTTTAGACCATCAACAAATTACCATTACCCAGCGTTTAATTGCACAACTTACCGATAATAATGTGGCGCTAATTAATTGCGATGACAAACATTTGCCAACAGGCTTAATGCTAAACTTAGCTGGCCATACTTTGCAGCAAGTAAGGTTTAAAGCACAAATAGAAGCATCGCTACCATTAAAAAAACAACTGTGGCAACAGACAATTAAATGTAAAATAAATAACCAAGCTGCCATTTTAAATAAGGTTGGGGTTGATACAAAAAATATGTACCACTGGAGCAACGAAGTAAAAAGTGGTGATGGCGAATACCATGAAGCAAGGGCTGCTGCCTATTATTGGGGTAAAATTTTTGAAGATGAGATTTTAGATTTTAAACGCGACCGCGATGGGTTACAACCTAATGGATTATTAAATTATGGTTATGCCATACTTAGGGCAATTGTAGCACGGGGTTTAGTATCATCTGGCTTATTGCCTACGTTAGGTATTTTTCATAAAAATCAATACAATGCTTATTGCCTAGCCGATGATATTATGGAACCTTACCGACCTTATGTTGATGATTTGGTTTTAAATATGGTAAAGAGTGGTGAAGATTATAGCACCATAAACTTGGAGCACAAACGCAAACTTTTGGCTATACCAACAATTGATGTGGTGATAGAAGGTAAACGCAGTCCGTTAATGGTGGGTATGCAACGTACTACTGCTAGTTTGGTGGAGTGTTATGAAGGTACAGGACGTAAAATTTTATACCCAGAAATAAACTAAATTTAATACAATGAATTCACGCTTTAACGAATACAGAATTATGTGGGTTTTAATATTTTTTGATTTGCCAACAGAAACCGCAAACGAAAGAAAAATTGCTGCTAAGTTTAGGAAAGATATTATGCGAGATGGATTTAATATGTTTCAGTTTAGCATATACCTGCGCCATTGCCCAAGCAGAGAAAATGCAGAGGTGCATATTAACAGGGTTAAAAAAGAATTACCACAAAAAGGACATGTAGGTATACTGTGTGTTACCGATAAACAGTTTGGGATGATGGAGGTATTTTATGGTAAAAAAGTTGCCGAAAAAGAAACCCCATATCAACAATTGGAGTTGTTTTAAATTACAACCTAATTCCTATTCCAAGCTCTATGTTTATGGTGCTCATTTCTTGACTAGCGGTAGCTTTTGAAGGCGGCCCTCCATTACTGCTTGTTATTTGTATGTTTCTAAACTCGGGTTTGGTTTGTAAATAATCAATGTTAATTAGCATACAAACATTTTCACTAACATCAAATTTAAATCCTCCACCCAAAAGATAAGCAAATGATGTAGCCGACACGCTACTTATTTTAAACCATGCAGCACCTCCAGAATTATCAATTGAAGATGTTAGCTCGTATGAATTTGTACTTAAAAATCCAAACAGCGCCCTTGTATTAAAAGATACCGTTTCGGAAATTGGAAAAGCACCATAACCGCCAAGCATAAAACCTCTGGTAGTATATGGTTTACTATCTATTGTCCAACTTGCTCCAGTTTGCGTTTCTAATTCGTTTTCAAAAGCTTCATTATCGAAACTATTTGACTGACTGCGTAATAATGCAGCAAGTCCTAGTTTTTTACCTAACTTGTATGCGAAAGATAAATTAAGGGACACACCTGTTGTTGCACAACCAGCCTTTGTGTTGTTTGGATCTTTACTTGCAAATTCGCCTATTGGAATACTTGGCCCTGCGGATAAAGCTAGGTAACCTTTGTTTTGGGCAAAACTGTTTGTAATGGTAAGAATAGAAATGGTAAATAGGAAAAGAAAATTTTTCATTTTGTTTGAGTTTTCATAAGCTTAGTTCCTACTCGTATGGCTTTTCGGTTTCGCCCCGTTTTATTTAAAATGGTTGCTGGTCTCCATTTGTAATGATTAACTTATATCTATGTTGGTTCCTTTTAATACCCTTGTTTACATTGTTTTTAACATGGTGTTTAAAGGACTAATTATCCAACTATTTAAAATGCAAAATATAAAAAGAAAGTGAATTTAAAAGCCTTTTAAAAATTATTTAAAACCTGAAACAG
>JAUCCO010000163.1:0-6823 GCA_034676125.1 Bacteroidia bacterium | reverse complement strand
ATAGTTTACATAAACTGGAGTTAAGACCGGTGGTAAATGGCTACTTGCACACGCAGGCCGAAATGGATTCTGTTAAAAAAGTAATTAACTCAGTGCCACTTTACAAAGGTTTATTGTTTACAGAAAAAGGCGACATGGCCTTATTGGCAATTTCTTTAAACAAAAAGAAACTAGATAGTAAAGAACGTATACCGCTTGTTGCAAATATCGAATCGCTTTGTAAAGCATTTGGCGAAAAACACGGAATAGAAATTCATTACAGCGGCTTGCCTTATGTGCGCACTGTTTATGCAAGCAAAGTAGCCAACGAGATTAAAATATTTACCTACCTATCTATACTTGTTACTGCATTATTTATTTTTATATTTTTCAGGTTTATTTCGGCTGTAATATTCTCATTAATTGTAGTAATAATAGGAGTAATAATTACCCTTGGGAGCATACACATGTTGGGTTACAAAATAACCTTACTTACTGGTATTATTCCGCCACTTATGGTGGTAATTGGCATACAAAATTGTATTTATATATTAAACGTTTATCACCAAGAGTATAAAGCGCACGGCAATAAAATGTTGGCCATAATTAGGCTAATTTCAAAAAATGGAATGCCGCTGTTTTTAACTAATGTAACTACAGCCGTTGGTTTTTGTGTATTTAGCTTTTCGGGCAGTGCCATACTCGATCAGTTTTCTATTGTATCAGGTATCAACATCATGCTTATTTACATCATATCATTGGTGTTTTTACCCATTGCGTATAGTTATTTACCGCCTCCAAAACCTAATCATACCAAGCATTTAGATAGCAAAAGATTAAACAAAGTAATGTCGCTTTGTAATAAATGGGTTAACGAAAAACGTAAAGTAATTTATGCAGTAACTATTGCAGTATGTATTATTTCTGTTTATGGAAGTATGCAAGTGCGCTCGTTGGGTTATGTGGTTGATGATTTGCCAAAACACGATAAAGTTTTTACCGATTTAAAGTTTTTTGAAAAAGAACTTAAAGGTGTGCTGCCTTTTGAAATTAGAATTGATACGAAAAGAAAAAACGGGGTAAAAGATTTTTCAACCCTACAAAAAATGAATCGTTTGCAGAAAGAACTTGCCGATTTTCCTGAGTTTGGCAAAGCTGTTTCGATGGTTGATTTTTTAAAGTTTGCAAACCAAGGATATCATGATGGTGACGAGCGTTATTTTATTATACCAAATGCACTAGATATTACCGACCTATTAAGCTACATACCCAAAGGTGGCGAAGTTAGTAGCGGTTTGATGAAAAGCATGGTAGATAGCAACTACCAAATAGCAAGAATTAGTATACAAATGGCCGATATTGGCTCGGTAGAACTTAAAAATACAAACGAAAAAGTTCAGGCTATTGTTGATGAGATTTTTCCTAAAGATAAATACGATGTAAAACTTACCGGAACAAGTTTGATATTTTTAAAAGGCAATGATTATTTGGTAGAAAATTTATTACAAAGTGTAATTGCTGCGCTAATAATTATTTCTATTATGATGGCATTTTTATTTTTTAGCTGGAAAATGGTGCTTATCTCATTGGTTCCTAATATTGTTCCATTGTTAATGACATTGGGCATTATGGGCTTTTTTGATATTAGGTTAAAGCCTTCAACCATTATTATTTTCTCAGTAGCTTATGGTATTGTGGTTGATTTTACCATTCATTATTTGGCCAAATACAGGCACTCATTAAAAAAACACGATTGGGATATGAAACAAGCCATACCTGAAAGTTTGCAAGAAGCAGGACCAAGTATTATTTATACTGCAGTGGCACTTTTTGCGGGCTTTATTATATTTGCCGCAAGCGATTTTGGTGGAACAATTGCCTTAGGAATTTTAACATCATTAGCATTAATTTTTGGTATGTTTATGAATTTATTGTTGTTGCCATCATTGTTACTTTCGTTAGAAAAATCGATAAACAACAAAGAAGAATTTAGCCGCACTTTAATTGAAATTGACCCAGGAACGGGCGATGAAGATGATGAATAAAACATAAAAACAATTTTTAAAAACACGATTATGAAACAACTATTTATAGCAATTATACTCTTACTAGCAGTAGGAGAAACTCACGCTCAAAAATGGTTTACGCCCGCTTCTAAATGGTATTATGGCCGGATGAACATGGTAGGTACAAATTCAGCATTTGAAATTAAAGTGCTTAAAGACACAATCATTGAAAGTAAGAATTGTGTTATATTAACATCTCGTATTAAAGATCCATTTACCCAACAATGGAGTATTGTTTCTACTTATGGCGATTTTATTTTGCATGATGATACATTGACTCATATTCAATACGTATTCTCAAAAGGAAGTTTTCATGAGTTATATAACTTTAATAAAAGTATTGGAGATACATTATTTATACCAGGATTATGGGGACCGCCATTTTCACCTATTGACTCTGGTGCATGGTCAAGAATAGATTCTGTTGGTGTTGATACCATTATGGGAATACCTTTTAAAACTATGTTTTATAAAGAGATTAGAAAAGTTGATGGAACAGCTTATGATTGGCGTTTTAACGGAAAAGTAATTGAAGGAATAGGAAATATTTTCACTCCATATCCTTGGTTTCAAGGAGTGAGTGATTTTGAAAACCCTTCTTCGTTAAGGTGTTTTGAAAACGAAACAATATCCCTTAAATTGACTGATTTACCTTGTGACACATCCTTGCGGGTTGCAGTGTCAGAAGCTTCAGAACAAGCAATTGCCTCAATATCCCCCAACCCTTTTAACGATGTATTGGAACTTAACTTCAAACAACCGTTAAAAGAAGGTTCTCTAATAATTTTAAATCAATTGGGTAAAACAGTTAGTGCGTTTTCAATTGAACCTTTCAACGAAAAACAAAGCCTAAACTTAACCCAACTTACACCGGGATTGTATTATTGCCGTGTGATTAGCAAGGGTCAAACTCAAACTTTTAAAATAATAAAACAATGAAAAATATAATTATTGCAATTATACTCTTACTAGCCGTAGGAGAAACGCACGCTCAAAAATGGTTTCCTCAAAACGTAAGATGGGTTTATGGTATAGAAATAGTTGGAGCAAATACATTTAATTTACCTATCGAAATTATTCATGATAAGGATACAATAATTGAAGGAAAAGAATGCCGTAAATTCATATCTAGAATAAAAGGCAGCGATGGTCAATGGAAAGATTATTCGCTCAATAGCTTTGGTAGCTTTGCTAGTTGTTATATGTTTAACGATACAATGTCACATATCCAATATGTTTATTACAAAAACAGATTTCAGGTACTTTATAATTTTAATAAACAGGTAGGAGATACTCTTTTTATACCTTCATTTGGAGAAATTCGTGCTGATTTCGCAACCGATTCTGGTGCATGGGTAATAGTTGATTCTATTGGGGTTGATACTATTAGGGGGTTACCATATAGAACGATGTGTTATAAAGAGCTAAAACGTAATGATTGGTTTTTTGGCGGTAAAATTATTGAGGGAATAGGCAATACATTTGGTTTTTATCCTTATCCCAATAATCAACCTTATGCACCGTTCTTTACGGGAATTAGGTGCTACAACGGAGATACAATTGAAATAAAGTTTAATCATATTCCTTGTGATAGTGTAATATCTACATCATTAGATGAATACCAAAAAATAAAAAATAACATAGGCATTCATCCAAATCCGTTTGCTAATAATTTAACAATAGACTTAAGTAGGTTAAATCAAAAAGCATCAAAAATTACCATTATAAATAGGATTGGGCAAGTAGTTTTAAATAATGAAATAATTAATAACGATAATATCATTGACCTACTTACTGAATATTTAGACAGTGGACTCTATTTCTGTATTATAACTATTAAAAACAATTCATTTACATACAAAATCATAAAACCATGAGATTATTTTTATTGTTTCTACTTTTTATAAGTACATCAGTTAAAGGACAAATCGAATGCGAGGTTTTCTCATCAACAAGCGTTTTATATGATTGTCCAAATTGTACTGACTTTAACAAACACAGTAATTACCAATACAATGTGAATAATACTCCTATAAAAATGTAAGAATAGTTGTTCACGTGTTCAACAAAAGCAATGGTACAGAAAATTTACCTGACAATTCAACCTCTCGTAATTGGATTAACAGTGTCGTTTATCAAATGAATTCAGTTTGGAGTAATTTACAACCCATGAATATCCCTGGTCCTAATCCTTCAAACTACTATACAGATAGTAGAGTAAGATTAATTTTAGATGATATTTATTTTTGGAATGATGATGGTGGTTTCGATGCTTGTCATGATGGCAATGGAGGTGCAACTGGCACGGATGCTGGAGTTTTATATTCTCAGTACGTAACCAATCAATCTGTTGTCCTTCAAAAAGGAACTGCAATACATATATTTTTAAGTGGATACTCTATTCCAAATAGGGGTTATACTGAAGGACTTGCCAATAATTATCTTGTTGCGTCTGGTTTACCTCAAAATTATGGGGCTAACAATCCTACTCAGATGGCTAACATTATAAATCATGAAATAGGCCATTGCTTTGGATTAGATCATACGTGGAATAAGAATGATGGTTGTGATGATACTCCAACAAACGCTCGGTGTTGGAATGGCCCCACATGTTCTACAAATATGATGGATTATAACGCCCAACAATGGTCTTTAACGCAATGCCAACTTAATAAAATTCACTTTACATTATTAGATAATTCAACAGTATCAAACACTGTAATTAATACCGTATCTGTAGATAATAGTTTAATAACAGGTAATGATGTAATTTGTACAACTACAAAAGAATTTACTATCCCAAATCTACAATTTGGTGTAACGGCTTCATGGAGCGCATCTCCATCAACAAATGTAGTAATGCCTAACTCATGCGGTGCTCCTGTACTTATCTCAACAAATACATCAGCCATCAGTTCAACAACATTATCTGCTACTTTATGTTATGGCAAGTATGGTTCACTTTCGGTACCAAATAAATTATTAGCTATTAACACGCTATCGGGTACCACTACACTAATATGCGGTAATGGCACAGGTGTAATTACAGGGGCAAGTATCCAATCTAGTCCTTATCCGCCTTGTACAACTCCATTTTACACCACAACTGGTCAAAAAACAAAATTGGTTGCAAACTCTTTTATAGAATTAAATCAGTTTGAATTTGGCCAAGGTAGTGATGTAGAGTTGGTAATATCAAGTTGCCCATAATTTTACTTTATAATTTTTTTTACCATAATAGGCCGTCAAAAAAAATTGACGGCCTATTTTATTTAAAACGTTTAGCTAGCATTCACGCCTGTATTTTACTTTCTTTCATATATAACTCCAATATCCTATTTTTGCACACTTTTATAATGGGCAGAGTACTTGAGAAACAATACAGTCAAACTCATGCATCAACCCCAAAACAAACAACTAATGAGTAAGTACAACGAATATAAAAAGCTTGATTTTCCTGCATTTGAAGAGGAAATATTAAAGTTTTGGAACGAGAATAAGATTTTTGAAAAAAGTGTATCTAACCGTAATGGTGCAAAATCGTTTGTATTTTACGAAGGTCCGCCTAGTGCCAATGGCATGCCCGGCATTCACCATGTAATGAGCCGTACGGTTAAAGATATTTTTTGCAGGTACAATACGCTTAAAGGTTTTCAGGTAAAACGTAAGGCTGGCTGGGATACGCATGGTTTGCCAGTAGAGCTTCAAGTAGAAAAAACATTAGGCATAACTAAAGAAGATATTGGTAAAAAAATATCGGTGGCAGAATATAACGAAGCTTGTAAAAAAGACGTAATGAAGTACACCGATGTTTGGAATAACCTTACCGAACGTATGGGCTATTGGGTAAATTTAAACGACCCATATGTAACTTACGATAATAACTATATTGAGTCGCTTTGGTGGATTTTAAAACAATTATACAGCAAAGGTTTGTTGTATAAAGGCTATACCATTCAACCCTTCTCTCCTGCTGCCGGAACAGGCCTTAGCTCGCACGAGTTAAACCAACCGGGCACATACAAAGATGTAAAAGACATGACGGCTGTGGCTATGTTTAAAGCTATAGATGCGCCATTTGAAGGTGATGTTAACTTTTTAGCATGGACAACTACTCCATGGACACTGCCATCAAATACTGCACTTGCCGTAGGTGCTAAAATTGATTATGTAGCGGTAAAAACTTTCAACCCCAATACGCATTTACCTTGTACAGTTATTTTAGCCAAGCAATTATTAGGAAAACATTTTAAAGCCGAACAAGCCGAGGTTGAACTTAGCAGTTACCATCCTGGTGATAAAACAATTCCATACAGCATTGTTAAAGAAATTAAAGGAAGCGAATTAGCGGGCTTACGTTACGAGCAACTTTTACCTTTTGCAGCAGTAGAAAATGGCGAAGCATTTAAAGTAATTATTGGCGATTTTGTTACTACCGAAGATGGTACAGGTATTGTACACATTGCTCCTAGTTTTGGTGCTGATGACTTTAGGGTAGCAAAACAAAATGGTATTGGCAGTTTAACTTTGGTTGACAAACGCGGTAAGTTTTTACCCGAAGTGCAAGATGGCCAATTTTTATATGGCGAAGAGTTTGTTAAAGAAGCTTACTTAACCGATGCTGAAAAAGAAGCATCATTGGTTATACAAAAAGAAAAATTAAGTGGTGTAATTAAAGATACATCAAAACTTGCCTACTTAAGTGTTGATGAGCGTATTATTTTAAAGCTTCAAACCGAAGGCAAGTTATTTAAAAAAGAAAAATACGAACATACTTA
>JAUCCO010000162.1:0-6978 GCA_034676125.1 Bacteroidia bacterium | reverse complement strand
AAATCTAAAATCCGAAATTAGCTACGCTGAACGTTGTTTCGAAAAGGGGAAGATTAACTTATATTGGTAATTTAAGCTTCGATTTTGGGATTCTCGAAAAAGGAAATGAAGAATATTGAATTTTGAAGACTGAATTTTGAAGCAAAAATCCGAATTTCATGCTTCGTATTTCGAATTTAATTCTAGATAATTCGCCATGCGGAAGAGCTTTTTGCCTAGCAGGAAGGGTGGCGAAGCCGGGGTGGTGGAATTACCCCTCACCCCGAGTACGGGGAGCTCCCCTAACATGGGAGCAGCGTTTCCCTAGTTAGTTTTTTGTTAAATGTGTTGTTGAATTTTCCTATTATGTCAATCAAAACATAAGAATCAATAAATGGGAAAACCGAAATTCGAAAGGGGAAGATTGACTTATATTGGTAGTTTATGCTTCGACTTTGGGATTCTCAGAAAAGGAAATGAAGAATAATAAATAATGAATGCTGAATACTGAAGAAAAAATCCGAATTTCATGCTTCGTATTTCGAATTTAATTCTAGATAATTCGCCATGCGGAAGAGCTTTTTGCCTAGCAGGAAGGGTGGCGAAGCCGGGGTGGTGGAATTACCCCTCACCCCGAGTACGGGGAGCTCCCCTAACATGGGAGCAGCGTTTCCCAAGTTAGTTTCTTGTTAAATGTGATGTTGGCTTTTCCTATCATGTCAATCAAAACATACAGAATCAAAAATGGGAAATTCGAAATCCGAAATTAGCTGCGCTGAACGTTGTTTCGAAAAGGGGAAGATTGACTTTTGTTGGTAATTATTTCTACGATTTTGGAATTCTTAAATTAAGAAATGAAGAATATTGAATTTTGAATGCTGAATACCGAAGTAAAATTAATCTACAACTCATAATTTCTTTGCGACCTTGGCGAACTTTGCGGTTAAAAAAAGTATTTATGTGTACAAAATCATCACCCCGAAATTAAGGTCCAATTTTTAATTCGTAATTCTTAATTTTTAATTCTCCCTAGCATTTCCCACAACACTCCCCCACTATTAACCTCCTGAATAACAAACCTAAATACTTCTTCTAATTCTTAATTTTTAATCCTTAATTCTCAATTCCTCCTCCTCCCCCAACATTGATTGTTCTTTTTTTGAAAAAACGTCTTATACTTGCACAAATTAGAAAAACTGTGTTAAAACCTTTAAAAACCTATCTCCCTAAACTGCTTTTACTCTTGCTGATTATTAATGTAGCAAGTTGTTCGTACAAACGTAAAAACGTTCTTTTTAAAACCCCTAAAAAGATTAAAACCAACGAGGCCGTATATGTATATGGACCTGATAGCAATACTGCTACAAAATACGACAACTACCGCCACAGGATAAAACCAGGTGACAGGCTTAACATTAACTTTTTAAACAATTACGATATTGGCCGTGCTGCTATGGAAAGTGCTACTTCTACGGCAAATGCGGAAGGTGGAGGTGCTGGCGGTTACTTGATAAATTATGACAGTACAGTTACCTTACCTTTACTAGGAAGGACCAACCTAGTTGGACTTACACGCCTAGAGGCCGCCAAGCGCTTAGAGCAGGAGTACGGTAAATATGTGATTAACCCAATTATAGAAGTAAATATTTTGAGTTTATCTGTTACTGTTTTGGGCGAGGTTGTATTATCTGGAAAAGTTTTGTTGGATAAAGAACACACCACCTTGGTAGACGTAATAGCTTTGAGTGGAGGATTTAAAGACCCGGGTAAAAAAAATAAAATTAAAATTATTCGTGGCAATGAGGTGATTATTGTTGATTTAAGAAAAATTGAGGCATTGGAAAATAGTGCAATAATAATACAAGATGGGGATATTATTTATGTTCAACCTTATGGATTTAAGGCGCAAACAGAAAGTTTAAGTTCCATTCAATCAGTAACCTTTATTATACTAACATTAAGCCAACTTACCTTAATAACCATTCAAGTTCTTAATTTTTCAAAAAGCTATTAAACCCCTATGACCGATCAGGACCAAATAAAACTTTATAAAGACCAAATAGAACGTACCATTGATATTAACCGTGTAATATCGGTGATATTAAGAAGGTGGTACGTGCTGGTGATTGCTGTAGTAGTTGCCTTAAGTATCGCATTCATCCAATTGCGCTACACCAAACCCTTATACACGGCATCTGTGCAACTTAAGGTTGAAGATGATAAAGGCAACCAAGTAGGTGACTTATTTCGATATGGCCGTATAAGTGGACGTATAGAGAATCAATTAAAAACCGAATCCGAAATATTTAAGTCAAGGACATTAGGGCTTCAAACCATCAAAAACTTAGGTTACCATATTGCGTATTTCCAAAAAGGACAAATAGTAACCTCCGAATTATACCCCTTTAATTATTTTAAAGTGGTGCCATTATACCTCGATTCCGCAGATTATGGTGCATCATACATCATCAAGTTTATTAACCCAACTACCTTTATTCTAAAAAGTGGCGATAAACAACTTGGTCCCCAAATCAATATCAACGACAGCATTATTTTAGGTTCTAGCGTGTTTAAAGTTACGACACCTGCTAATGGTCGCATCAACACCGTAATTGGCAACGAAATCATCTTTCGCATCAATAACCCCTTTAATGAGGCCATGGCCATAGGTGGAAATATCGAAGTAGACGTAGAAAAAGGAACCAGCATACTTAAGTTAACTTACATATCTGACATTCCAGAAAAAGCCGCAGATTTTGTGAATGCCACAGCCAACACATATATTATTGAGAGTGTAAATACTCGGTCTCAAGCTGCCGAAAAAACAGTAGCGTTTATAGATGGTTTAATTGTGGATTTAGCAGGTCAAGTAAACAGTGCACAACAAAATCTAACCGATTTCCAATCGGCCAATTCAGGAGTCGCACTTGATGCTATAGGACAATCTGAGTTTGCCAAACTTACTGAGCTTGAAACACAAAAAAGCATGTTGTTGCTCAAGAAAAAAATAATGGGTAGGCTGGGTGAACAAATTAATACCGCAAAAGACCAAACCTTAGAATTGGTATTGCTCGACCCCGAAGATGCCCAAGACCTTCCTCGTATGTTGGAGTTGTTAAATGGACTAATATTAGACCGTTTATCTTTAAGTTTAAAAACATTGCCCACTAGCCCGGTGATGATTGAAAATGAGAAAAAGATTAAAGAGGTAAAACAAGCTTTAACACGTGCTTTATTATCAGCCCAAGAAAAAGTAGATGAAAGAATTGCCTATACCACCAAGCTCATCAATCAAGCCTCTGCTAAACTTGAAGCCTTACCTCAAAAACAGCAGGCTTTTTTAAACCTAGACCGTAACTTTAAGGTAAACGAAAAAATATACGGGTATTTAATGGAAAAAAAATTAGAAACCCGCATTAGTAAATCGTCCATTCTAGCTAACGCAAGCATTATTGATGAGGCCTTATCACCATATAGTCCTTTTTATCCAGTACCTAGCAGGGTATATGCCATTGCTTTTATGATTGGTTTGGCCTTGGGTACTGCCATCATATTTTTATTACGTTTTATTTATAACCGCATACCCGATAAAGAAACCATAGAAGCATTAAGTGAGACACCTGTTATTGGTGTAATTAAAAAACTAAATGATGACGAGATGGAAGAAAATTACGAATTATATGTAATGAAAAGTCCGAAATCTATTTTTAGTGAATCCATCAGGGGTATCAGAACCAATGTGAATTTTATTTTAAAAGGTGGCATTCATAAAATTGTATGTGTTACCTCATCAGTGAGTGGTGAGGGTAAAACATTCTCTACCGTAAACTTGGCTGCATCATTAACCCTGCTTGGGCATAAAGTAGTGATTGTAGGTTGCGATTTACGTAGACCAAAAATACATTTAACCTTCCGTAACATTACCAACGATATTGGATTAACCACCTATTTAATTGGTAAACACGAATTAAAAGACATTATCCAACAATCGGAGTTCGAAAACCTTGATGTAATTACTGCTGGTCCTACCCCTCCTAATCCTTCTGAATTATTACATTCAGTTAAAATGGAGGCATTAGTAGCAAAACTTAAGGAAGATTACGATTACGTATTTTTTGATACTGCTCCTGTTGGTTTAGTTTCTGATTCTTTTGCATTGATGAGTAAGGCTGACATCAACTTATTTATTATTCGTTCTCAATATTCTAGAAGAGATTTTGCGATGATACCGGATAGGTTAAAAGAAGATAACCAAATTCCAAATATGTACATCATCTTAAACTCGTACGACAACAGTTCTGCGTTTTATGGTTCGGTATACAAATCGGCTTACGGAGGGTATTATGGTGGCGGAGGTTACTACTACTATGGTGGATACTACAACAACAATAGCTACTATAACCGCAAATATTATAGCCAATATTATAATGGCTATTACAGCGATGAAACCACCCCAAGAACTTGGTGGCAAAAAACGCTTGGATTAAATAAAAAACGTAAAAAAAATAAAGCATAACCCATGAACGATAAAACCATTGCAATAATTGGCTTAGGCTACGTAGGCTTACCATTGGCAGTAGAGTTTGGTAAAAAATACAAGACCATTGGTTTTGATATTAACCAAGCTAGAATTAAGGAATTGGAGAGTGGGTTTGATAGAACATTGGAGGTAGATGCTGACCAACTTAAAGCAGCAACTATGATGCAATTTACGGCTGATTTAGATGTGTTAAAAGCTGCCAACTTTTTTATTGTAACTGTTCCAACACCTATTGATAAAAACAACCGTCCAGACCTTACGCCTTTAATAAAGGCTAGCGAAACCGTAGGTAAAGTGTTAAAAAAGGGTGATATTGTGGTATATGAATCAACAGTGTACCCGGGTTGCACCGAAGAAGATTGTGTGCCAGTTTTGGAGAAACACAGTGGTTTAAAATTTAACCAAGACTTTTTTTGCGGGTATTCTCCAGAAAGAATTAACCCAGGAGACAAGGTACATACCGTAACCAAAATTAGAAAAATAACTGCTGGTTCAACACCCGAAATTGCCAATACCGTAAATGAGGTATATGCATCCATCATAACTGCTGGTACTTACCAAGCACCAAGTATTAGAGTGGCAGAAGCGGCTAAGGTTATAGAAAATTGCCAACGAGATATCAATATTGCGTTTGTAAACGAATTGGCTTTAATATTTGATAAAATGAATATTGATACCATAGAAGTGCTTGAAGCTGCTGGTACCAAATGGAACTTTTTACCATTTAGGCCCGGATTAGTTGGCGGACATTGTATAGGAGTAGATCCTTATTATTTAACCCACAAAGCCGAAGAAATTGGTTACCATAGCCAAGTTATTTTAGCCGGACGAAAAATTAATGACAACATGGGTGCTTTTGTGGCCAATAAAGTTGTTAAATTAATGATTAAAAAAGGTATAAACGTTAATTCGGCTAAGGCATTGGTGTTGGGTATTACCTTTAAAGAAAACTGCCCAGACATACGTAACTCTAAAGTAATTGATATTATTGAGGAATTGTATGACTTTGGCGTGCAAGTGGATGTATATGATCCTATGGCTGATGCCCACGAAGTAAAAGAAGAATACAACATTACCTTAACAGATAAATTAAACAACAATACTTACGATACCATTATTATGGCCGTAAACCATTTGCCTTTTGCTGATTTAAACATCAGCCAATTGGGTAAAAACAAAGTAGTGGTGTATGATGTAAAGTCAACTTTAGACAAATCAAAAACAGACGGAAGATTATAATTTATGCGCATATTAGTAACAGGTGGAGCAGGTTTTATAGGCAGTAATTTAGTGGAAGCTTTATTGCTTGATGAAAGGGTTACTTTGGTGCGTGTATTGGATAATCTTTCAACTGGATTACTTAAAAATATTGAACCCTTTTTAGCCAACAAAAAACTAGAATGGTTTTTGGGTGATATTCGTGATTGGGAAACTTGCGTAAATGCCTGCAAAAGTATGGATGCCATTTCGCATCAAGCCGCATTGGGCTCTGTACCTCGTTCAATTAACGACCCCATTACCACCAACTCCGTTAACATTACTGGTGCACTTAATATATTTACCGCAGCCCAACAAGCAGGTATTCAAAAAATAGTATATGCGGCCTCATCTTCTACCTATGGCGATAGTTTAGTATTACCCAAAAAAGAAGACCACATTGGCAAACCTATATCTCCGTATGCTGTTACCAAATTGGTAAATGAGTTGTACGCTGATGTGTTTTATAAAACCTATGGCGTAAATTTTATTGGCCTTAGGTATTTTAATATATTTGGTCCTAAACAAAACCCCAATGGTGCGTATGCAGCCGTTATTCCCTTATTTGCAAATGCAGTTATCAACAACCAACCGCCTTTTATAAATGGTGATGGAGAACAAAGTAGGGATTTTACTTTTGTTGCTAATGCAGTGCAAGCCAATATCAAAGCATTGTTTACAACAGATGCCCAAGCTTGGAACCAAGTGTATAATATTGCTTGTGCCGAACAACATAGCATCAACCAATTATTTAATACCCTAAAATCCTATACGCCCAATTTAAACCTTGCACCTAATTATCGCGAGAGCAGGTTAGGTGATGTGCGCGATAGTTTGGCTGATATTAATAAAGCTCAATCATTGCTAAATTACCAACCAAACATTACTTTAGCCAAAGGTTTGGAAATAACATTAGATTGGTACAAAAAAAACGCTGATTATTTTTTATAGTTTATGGCATATCAACCCCCACATATTATCGACTTTGGCAAACTTGGCGAAAGCGGAATAGGTTATTTATCTATTGCTGAAAATAAGGATTTACCATTTGCTGTTGAAAGGGTATTTTGGACCTATTACACACCAGAAAGTATTGTGCGTGGACGACATGCACACCATAAAACCGAACAATTATTAATAGCAGTTGCGGGTAGAATAATTGTAACTACTGATGATGGCAAAGGCGATATTCAAACTTTTGT
>JAUCCO010000161.1:0-6979 GCA_034676125.1 Bacteroidia bacterium | reverse complement strand
ACTAGCAGAATTAGCAGAATATGGCGTGGTGTTTTCAGAAAAAGTAGTGGACTAAATTTAAGATTCTAAGACAGCTTTTTTTTTCGCAAAAATTAACCGCAAAGGGCGCAATGGTTTGCGCAAAGAGCGCTAATAAATCCATCAAATAGTAATTTATTTCCACTACTGAACCAAAGTTGTTCTTCACGGTTCTTTCCCTTTTTACGGTGATTTATCCCACTAAAATTCAAACTGTTTACCAATATAAAATGCATTAGACAATTGTTTGTATGCAATTGTTGGCGAACCATCCAAATTATAAATTGTAATATCTTGTTTTAACAAGGTTGTATTTGCAAAACTAAATTGCAGCACTTCCCTATTTACGTTCTTATTAGAGTGTGGTTTGATGTTAATTTGTTTATTTAAAAACAACCCAGCATTGATGGCTAATTTTTTAAAAACAGCAGCTTCTTGTGTGGGCAATATCAACCAAAAAGAACCTGAAACATTTAACAACTTTACAACCAAATGAATTAATACTGCAAAAGGCAAGTCGGCATCATGCCTGGCTTTGCTACGTTGTAAATTTGTAATGTTGTAGTTCTTGTCGGCTTCAAAATAGGGAGGATTGGTAATGATTAAATCGTATTTATTTGGGGTATTTACAAATTGTTGCAATGGCATGTAGTGAAGAGTTAATCTATTGCTCCAAGCGCTTAATTCAAAGTTTAATTTGGCTTCGTTAGCTGCGAACAAATCTATTTCTACAGCATCAATTTGGGCATTACATCTTTGGGCACACATTAAAGCCAATAAACCCGTACCTGTACCAATATCCAATATCGTATTGGCCTGTTGCACTTCTGCTAAACATCCTAACAACACACTATCAGTACCAATTTTCATGGCACTATGTTGCTGCTTAACCACAAACTGCTTAAATACAAACTCGTTCATCTACTGGCAATAATCGGTAATAGCGGGCTAACCACAAAATGATGACGAACATTACATGTGCCATCAAACAGCAATTGCACGTTAAGCATGGAATCTAGAATAATTATCTAATCATTAAAATACATTCGGGTTTTTAAAGCCACCCAAAAAATAAAAATTACGAATTAGCACATCTATCTTTAATACTTATTATTATTGCAGCATGGCAAAAAAAGCTGGCACGTTTAGCATAACAAAAGCACTTAAAAAAATAGGCTTATTACTATTTAGGCTTTTTGTTATTGGCTTTCAGCTTGCTATGTTACTCATTATTTTATATAGGGTTATGCCTGTTCCACTAACACCTTTGCATGTTAAGCGTGTGTTTGAACAAATTGGCAACAACGAATCTATTAAACTTAAAAAAAGCTGGAAAAGCATTGATTATGTAACCGATAAATTTAGTTATGCCGTTTTAACTAGCGAAGACATCAAATTTATTCATCATTATGGATTTGATTTTGAGCAAATAAAAAAAGCGGTAAAGTCTGGTTTAAAAACGGGCAAAAAAATGCGTGGTGCAAGTACGATTACACAACAAACTGCAAAAAATTTATTTTTTACACCCACCCGAAGTTGGATAAGAAAAGTTCCAGAAATGGGCGTTACAGTTTGTTTAGAATTATTGTGGACAAAAAAACGCATCCTAGAAGTGTACATAAATATTATTGAAATGGGTGATGGTATTTATGGTGTAGAAGCCGCTTCAAAATACTATTTTAATAAAAATGCACAAAACTTAAGCAAACGTGAGTGTGCATTAATAGCGGCTTGCTTGCCAAATCCACGAAAATTTAAAGCCAACAAACCTAGTGCATACATTAACAGAAAAGCATCGGTAATACAACGGTACATGTATAAAATTGGCAAATTGCCTTGGCGCGAAAAGGAGAAGAAATAGCAATGTGCATTAATAGGGCGAAAACACAACGTTCGTAATTTTTTTTGCTGATTTCTTTTTTTTAAAACCATTGAAGAGTCTGGATTTTATAAGTCATTTAATACTTACACGATGTTATCTTATAAGTGAAATTCGTATATTCGCTAATATTAAAAATTAACATGAAAGGAATTAGCTATATAACCGATGAGAATAATCAACGTAAAGCTGTTGTTATCGACTTGAAAACATTTAAAAAACACGAAGACGAGATAGAAGACTTATTGGATGTTTTAATTGCAGAATCAAAAAAAGAAGAAGAAAGTATTCCATTTGAAAAACTTGTAAAATCCCTTACTAAAAAAATGGGAAAATAATGAGTTATACCATTACCATTAAAAAGTCTGCGGCAAAAGTAATTGAAATGCTCCCTAACAAAACTGCTTTAGTTATTACCAATGCAATTCTTGCATTAACCAATAATCCTAGACCATTAGGATGTAAAAAACTTAAAGGCAAACATGCAGAATATTGGAGAATAAGATCGGGAACTACAGGGTTATTTATGATATTAATGATGAAGTACGGATTCTAGACATCAAGGATGTTGGACATAGAAAAGATATTTATGATTAGGATTTCAATAAAAATACAAGACTTACCAAATACAATTAAATACTCACCACCACCATACTTCCGCTGGCTTTTGCCACATCGGTACGTTTGCCATTAGCATCAACTGTCCATAACTCTGCTTCGCAAAAGTGCATGCGGCTACCAGCCTTTATTACCCATCCTTTTGAATAAAGTACATCACCAATGCCAGGGTTAAGGTAACTAATGCGCAAATCGGATGTAACCACACCAAAACCACGTTTTACCAGACTATATGCAGCAAATCCCATCACCACATCAGCCACCGTTGCAGTAACTCCGCCATGTACAAAACCCATTTGTTGTTTATGGTTTAAGGTAATTTCAATTTCGGCATCAATTAAGCCTGCTTCAATATTTTTAACTTGCAGATTTATAAAATTAGAAAAGTGATTTCCGCTAATTTTATCTTTAACCATTTCAACAAAATCAGGCTCGGCTGCGGTAAACTTCATCATACAATATTTTTTATTACTTTTACAGCCTGCTAAAGTACATAAGCATACATGCAAACCCAAATAGAATCACATACAATTTACACCTATACCGATAGCGAATTAGATTTAGCTAGTAAAGAACAATACGCTTTTGATATTTGTATATCGGCTAACCGATTAAGTTATACAATATTTAAAGCCAACAGAGTTTTGGGTTACAGGTATATTAACACCAAAAATAATATTTTAGAGAGCAATATATCTGATTTGGTAGTGCTTGCCAATCAGTTGGAGTGGAACAGTAATTTGTATAAAAGTGTTCGTGTATTCATCAATCACGAGGTTTTTACATTGGTTCCAGAAGCACTTTTTGAAGCAAACCAAGCCGATAAATATTTGCAATTGGTGCATAAACAAATGCCAAATAACAAGGTATTATTTAGTACAATAAACAAACAACAAGCAGTATGTGTGTTTAGTATTAATAGTGATTTTTATACTGCCATTAACATAGTGTTTGGTAGACCAACAATTTTACACCAAAGTTTGGTATTGATACAAACGGCCGATATGTTTAACGAAAACGACCTTAAACAACACTTAATTGTAAATTTTGAAAACAACTTTGTTACCACATTACAGTATCAAAACAACGAAATAAAATACCTAAACACCTTTAATGTTGATGCAGATACAGATACGGTATATTTTATTTTATCGATAGCCGAACAATTACAATTGCAAGCCGAAAAATTTGGTGTGTATGTAATGGGTGATATTTCAACAACTTCTGCAACTTTGGGTTTGTTAAAAAAATACATTCCATCAGTACAAATTTTAAGCAGGTTACAAAGCGTAGATTACCCAATATCGTTTAGAGAGTTTCAGGAACAACAACATTATTTAACCACACATACTTTATTGTGCGAATTATAAGTGGTGATTTACGTGGCATTTTAATTGCACCTCCAAAGGGTTTACCAGTGCGGCCTACAACCGATAGGGCCAAAGAAAGTTTGTTTAATATTATTGATAACAACTTTAATATAGCAGACTTAAATGTGCTTGATATTTTTAGCGGAACAGGTAATATTAGTTATGAGTTTGCATCACGTGGTGCACAAAAAATTACTGCGGTTGATTTAAACTTTAAGTGTACTGAGTTTATAAAACTGATGAAACAAAAACATCAACTGAAAAATATTGATGTGGTAAAAAAAGATGCATTTACTTTTTTAAAAAGCACTTTAGCTACTTACGATATTATTTTTGCTGATGCACCTTATGCCCATAAAGACATTATACAAATACCCAAATTAGTTACCGAACGAAAACTTTTAAACCCAAAAGGTTGGCTAATTGTAGAACACGAAAACGTACTTGATTTAGATACAGAGCCTAACTTTTTAAACAAACGCGTTTACGGACAATCGTGTTTTAGTTTTTTTAGTGCAGCAGATTAAAAAAAATACCGCATATTCGCTTAATAAATTGTAATTATATGAAACGTATTGCTCTATTTCCCGGCACATTCGACCCCATTACCATTGGCCACATAAACCTTATTGAACGAGCCATGTTTTTGTTTGATGAAATAGTTATTGGCATTGGCCATAATAGCAACAAACGCACCTTATTTACCTTAGCGCAACGCGAAGAGTGGATTAATAAAATTTATAGCAATTTGCCTAAAGTACGTGTACAAGCATACGAGGGATTAACTGTAAATTTTTGTGAAGATATTAATGCCCAATATATTTTAAGAGGCTTAAGAAATATGAGTGATTTTGACTATGAAAAAAACATCGCTCAAATGAACAAATTAGTTAAGCCAAACATTGAAACAATTTTCTTAATGTGCGACCCTGCATATACCCCAATTAGCAGTAGTGTGGTTAGAGATTTAATAAGAAATGAAGGAGATGCGAGTCCGTATTTGCCCGCGGAGGTAAATTACCGCCAAGCGCAAACCCTCGAAAACATTGACTAAAATCAATAAATTTCACACTCCTCTATCATTTTCTGTCATGTTCATGTAATCTGTGTAATGTTTTTGTAATTACCATTAGTAAAATAATTTTGGTATTAAAACTCGCTTTAGTTTTGCTAATAAATCTTAGTAATTAACAATTGTGAAATTATGCTTAAGTTATCAAAAACAGCTTTAACATTTGAACAAATAAACCGATAGATAATTTTAACATAATGACAATAAAAATCATCACAGCATTATTGGCTACAAGTCAACTTATAAATGCACAAACAACAGAAAAACATTTAAAAAATTTAAAGCAATTAACTTTTGGAGGCGACAACGCAGAAGCATACTGGAGTTATGATAACAAGAAGTTAACTTTTCAGAGCAACAACAAAGCTTGGGGTGTAAAATGTGATCAAATTTTTGATATGGACTTGAGCAAAGCCGAAAAAGACAGCACATACAAGCCTAACCAAATTAGCTCGGGCGAAGGTCGCACTACTTGCAGTTATTATTTAAAAGATAACAAACATATATTATACGCATCAACCCATTTAGGTGGTAAAGATTGTCCGCCAGATGTGCCGCATAGTGATAAATACCTGTGGGCAATTTATCCAGAATACGATATTTTTATTGCCGATTTAAATGGAAAAATAACACAACAGTTAACCAACCAGCAAGGTTATGATGCAGAAGCAACAGTATCTCCTGATGGAAAAAAAGTAGTATTTACTTCAACCAGAAGTGGCGATTTGGAGTTGTGGACGATGGATATTGATGGCAAAAATCAAAAACAAATTACATCTGGATTAGGCTATGATGGTGGTGCATTTTTTTCGCCTGATGGAAAAAAAATTGTGTTCCGTGCCTCACGCCCAACAACCGAAGAAGAGATAAAAGAATATAAAGAATTATTGGCCAAAGGACTTGTTGCACCAACAAATATGGAGATATATGTTTGTGATGTAGATGGTAAAAACCTACAACAAATTACCAAGTTGGGCAAAGCAAATTGGGCACCATTTTTTCATCCAAGTGGTAATAAAATATTGTTTTCAAGCAATCACCATTCAGATCGTGGTTATGATTTTCAGTTATACATGATTAATATTGATGGAACAAAACTTGAACGTATTACCAACGAAAGTAAGTTTAATGGATTTCCTATGTTTTCGCCCGATGGAAAAAAATTAGTTTTTTCTTCGAACCGAAATAATGGAGGCACAAGAGATACCAATTTGTTTTATGCCGAATGGGTTGATTAATAAACGAACAATACAAACATGAATTTAAAAACTACGTTAACAATTTTAACCTTATCTGCAACTTACTTTTGTGTTGCACAAACCATAAGTGTTGATGTTATAAAACCACATATTACTTATTTGGCCGATGACAAATTAGAAGGAAGAGCACCTGGTACAAAAGGTGAAAAATTGGCCATAAAATACATTGAAACAGCATTTAAAAATTATGGTTTAACACCAATGGGAAGTAAAGGTTACACCCAACCATTTACATACAAAACTAAAAAATCACCACACGACACCGTTGCTTCTGGCAAACCTAAAAATGGTTCAAACGTAATTGGCTTTTTAGATAATGGTGCCGCTAAAACAGTTGTGATTGGTGGCCATTTCGATCATTTAGGATACCAAGGACATGGTTCATCGCTTGATAAAAACAGCAAACAAATACATAATGGTGCCGATGATAATGCATCAGGAACAGCAGGAGTACTGGCCCTGGCTAATTACTTTGCAAATAATGGCATTACAGAAAAAAGCAACTTTTTATTTATGTGTTATTCTGCCGAGGAAGATGGTTTAATTGGATCGAAATACTTTACAAATAATCCAACTATGGATTTAAGTAAAATAAGTGTGATGATCAACATGGATATGATTGGCCGGCTAAATGATTCAACCAAAAAACTAATGGTATATGGTGTAGGTACAAGCAGTGCTTATACAGATGTATTTGCTAACATCAAGTCTAACTTTAATTTGGTATTCGACTCGTCAGGAATAGGCCCATCAGACCAAACAT
>JAUCCO010000160.1:0-6986 GCA_034676125.1 Bacteroidia bacterium | reverse complement strand
ATAAAATCATCACTATATATCCAGCCCGCTACTGCACCATCAAACCCAGTAATATTTATTAAAGCGGTACCACCCGAGCATACTTTTGGTGTTGATGTATTTGGCGAAACATTCAAATTAATTGGTGAATTAATTGGATTAATTACTACTGCAACCGCTATTGAACTATCAATACTACAATTGGCAGCAGTGCTTAATAATGCACGATACAACCTAGTAGAAGTATTACTCATAAATGTGTTTACATCAATCAAACTAAATTTAGTTGAATTACTTAAAACCACCCATGGCATGTCCTCATCTTTATACAACCAACTTACAACTGTTTTACCTGACCCTGGAATAATATTAAGATTTACTGCATTGCCAGAACAAATTGTATCATTTGTTGATGTAGTAGCAATGGCCACATTTCCATTGGCAATTGGGTTAATAATTACTGAAACTAAATTAGAAGTATCGATACTACAATTTAAAAAGGTATTATTAATTAATGCACGATATTGTCGGGTAATTTGGGTTGATGTTTGGGTGTTATTATCATATAATATTGTAGAGCTTGTACCAGTAGTTAGCCAATCCGAATTATTGTTATCTCTATACAACCAACCTATAACACCAGAGCCAGAAAACCCACTAACAGATACACTAGAAAGCGAACCCGTACAAATTGTAGGTTTTGAAGCTACTGGCACCACATTATTTTGATTGCCAGTAAGCATTGGGTTGATGATTATCGAAACTATATTAGAAGAATCAAAACGACAACTTAACACAGCATTGTTAATTAATGCACGATATTGTCGGGTTATTTGGGTTAATGTTAGTGTATTTTTATCAAGTATTGAAGTTGAGTTTGAATTGATAGTTAACCATGCCGAAGAATTATTATCTCGGTATAGCCAACCTAAAATTGTTGAACTCGAAGAAATGTTTATTGATATAGTAACCGATGCACCCGAACAGATTGTAGTTTTTGAAGCAACAGGCATCACATTATTTTGATTGCCGTTTACCATTGGGTTTATGGTTACCGAAACTAAGTTAGAAGTATCAGTTGTACAAGTATTGGCTTTGTTAATTAATACACGATAATCGCGCGATATTGATGTGGAGAGATCTGTTTTATAATCAAAAATTGAGGCAGATTGAGTTTTTGAATGTATCATCCAAGCCCCACCATTTTCTCGATAAATCCATTGTTGAATAGTGTTTCCTGCTACATATTTTGTATTAATTGAAATACTTCTTCCCGCACAAACACTAGAACTTGTTACGGTAGGTGTAATTGTAG
Organism: Bacteroidia bacterium; assembly: GCA_034676125.1. GTDB lineage: Bacteria > Bacteroidota > Bacteroidia > UKL13-3 > UKL13-3 > UBA6183. The sequence goes on along the minus strand of JAUCCO010000160.1, from coordinate 5,692 downwards.
TATCATTACTACTAACCCTTGGATTAATAGTAATGGTAGTGATTTTTGTGGTATCAATGGTACATGTATTTAATTGTTTTATTAATGCCATATACCTGCGTGTTGTGCTCGCACTTACTCCTGTATTTGAATCTATAATTGTTGCTAAAAACTTGTCGTTAGAGAATAATTTCCAAGGCTCACCGTTATCACTATAATGCCAAGACTCAACTAAACTAGCCGCTGCATTTACATTTAAAGTTAAGGCACTTCCATCGCATATATTGCCAGATGTGGTAATAATAAAACTAGTATCAGTAGCATAACCTCGTGGTACAATATATAGAGTATCGGTATTTACTACGGTATCCATACTACATAGTGTTTTGTTATTAATTAATGCCGAATAAACTCGAGTTATTGGCGATGATAAGTAAGCAATAGCACCGTTTGTGTAATCTTCTTTCCATCCTGTATTGTTATCATTATATAACCAAATTTTATCCATTTGGTAAGGATCAATACCACGGCTTATTTGTTTCTCAAAACAAACTGGAGATGGATATGACACCAACATGCTTGTTATGGTATCCAATCCATAAGTATATGGCTTTATTAATACAGATTTTGCAGCAGTAGTATCTATAGAGCAATACTGTGGACTATTAATGATGGCTCTATAAAGTCTGTTTATGGCGGTATTTGTGTAAACATTATTTGGTATTAAATTATATTGAGGAGTCCAGCTAGCTCCCGCATCATCACTATAAACCCAATGAGAAAATCCAGAGTAATAGCTACTTCTTGGTGATAGTTTAACTTCAGAACCTGAGCAATTTATTGGACTGCCAGTTGGTGCTATGGTATTGTTATTACCGTAATTAAGTTTATTAATTGACCTCAACGTGGCTACAGTTGTATCTATATGGCAATTACTTTCAGTATAAATTACAGCTCGATATCCTACTGTATAGGGCAATCCAGTATATGCATATTTACTTTTACTTAATGAAGTTGTAGGAGTAATATTACCTTCATTAAACCAAACACCACCATTGTAGCTACTCAGCAAACCAATTATGCTACTACCCGCAGAAACCGTTAGCCCAACCCAATAATCATTCTCCATACAAATAGCATTGGTAACATTAACACTACTGCTAGTATTACCATTTACAATAGGCCGTATTGTTACTGTTAACATGGCACTGGTATCAATTCTGCATGCACTACTGCTAAAAACAATGGCCAAATAATCACGTGTAACAGTAGTGTTAACCCTAGTGTTAAAATCGCTTAAATAACTTTGATTACCCAAAGCAAATAATTGCCATGCACCACCATTATCCCTGTATAACCACTTTAATATACTTCCATCATTTTTTAATGATACTTTTATACTTTGTAAACTATCTATACTACAAATACTATTGCGTTTAACGGTAGGTATTAGTGTTGAATCACGTCCTGCAGTTATTGGATTAATGTTAACAGAAATTACGTTGGAAGAATCGAAGCTACAATTACCAATAACTATTGCATGATATTGCCTAATTGTAGGCACGGTAACAAAAGTATTATTGTCGAACAATACCGTTTCAGTGGAATTCGGTATAACCAACCATGGCCCCACACCGTTATCTCTATAAAGCCAATGGTCTGCTATTTTTCCTGATGATAAAATTATAGTAATTTTAGAACCTGCACAAACAGATGCGGTAGTTGTAGTTAGGTTTACTGCAATGTTTCCATACTTGGGTAATTTAATGTAAACACTGTCAATTGTAGCTGTATCTCTAGTGCAATAATCTGTGTTTAATAATACTTTGTAGTATCGCCAACCTGATACATTAACATTCGTTTCTTTATCATAAAGCGAAGTTGATTCCCTATTAATTTTAGCCCAACTACCCACATTACCATCTCTAAAAAACCATGCATAATAAGAACCATTCACACCTGAACTAATATAACTTCCAGCACAAACTGTATCTACATTTATATAGGTACTTGTTGAAGTATAGCCATATTTAATGGTTCCATAAGTTATATTTTTAACTTTAATTAATGTATCAACTTTACAAGTACTTGTTTTTAAAATTAAAGGGGTGTAAGTTCTGGTTTCGCCTATTTTAAATTGCTTGGTATTATCTATAATGCTGGTTAATTTTTCACTACTCGGAAATGTTAGCCAAACTCCATTACTATCTTTATAAATCCATTTAAAAACAGCATTTCCATTACCAGGTGTTACCCACAAATTAGCAGCTGCTTCAATACAAGCATCAGTTCCTGAAACAGCGATATTGGAATCAGTACCAAATGTGTTTTTATTAATATTAACGGTTATTGCATTAGAGCTATCTAAATTACAAGTTAATAAATTGGTAATTATAGCTTTATATAAGCGAGCAGTGGTATTATTTACCTCAGTTAATTTATGTGTAAACGAGTTTAACCCAATCGAGCCAACTGCATCAATCCACGCTCCGCCAGAACCACTATCACTATAAATCCATTTAGATAGTACATATTTATTATCATAATCTGGTAACACATTTAAAGTAACCGAAGAACCCGAACATATTTTATTATTTGGGCTTGAAGTTGGGGTAATAGTTCGCGTATCAATAGAGTTTGTAAGTGGTTTAATTGTAACTGCTAATGTTGCGGTAGAATCGCGCTGACAATTACTTGCATTAAATAAAATTGCACAATATACCCTATTGGTTAAATTAGTAATATAAGTATTGCTATCAACAAGGGTTGCAGTATTAGCTGTAAATGTAAAGTTACTCCAGCCTTGATTGTTATCGTTATAAATCCATTTTTCAATTGCAAAGCCTGCTGGAATATTAATAGTAACATTAACAGGGTTGGCATAACAATAATTTGTGCTTGTGCTAGTTGGAATAATCGTTTTATAATTTCCGGCTACAGGATAAATAAAATTCGCTCCCCCAATATTTGTAGTATCAAGCGAGCATGATTTTGTGTTTAATACAATTCCACGAAAAAGTTTATTAAAAGGTGTTTGTGGTGCATTTATCAATTCAATAGAATCCAGATTTTGCCTTTCTAAATTCCAATCTGTCCAACCGCTATTATTTGTATTAACCAACCATTTTACCACGTTATAGTCTGAAGATAAACTAGGATAGAATTGAGACTTCTTGTAATAGTTACAATTTGTATTGCCATAAATTATTGGTGTAATTGTGGGCGCATTACCAGCCATTGGTGTATTTATAGTAATAGTAATTGTGCTTGACGAATCAATTGTACAAGAATTTAAGTTGTTAACTAGCATTCTATATGCACGACTAGTAGGCATTATTACTGATGTATTGGTATGACTTAAATTGCTAGTAGTACTATAAGGTATTACATTCCAAACTCCACTATTATTGTCTCGGTATAACCACGATTTTAAGCTTGATTGAGATGGTAGTGTGGCCCCTAATTGGCTTAATTTTATCGTATTTGATGAACAATAAATTTGTTTATCTGTTGTAAAGCTCATAGCATTTTGAGTGGTATAACTATTTGCCTTAATTTGTATACCAACCATTTGTGTGGTATCTAAACTACAATTACTGCTATTAATAATTGCACGATAATTTCTTTGTGTATTTTCATCAACGTTTGTATAATTATCGATAATCGTATTAATCTCCTTAATTGTTTTAAAATCTTTCCAACCTGATGTAATTTCATCACGATAAATCCACTTGTAAACTTGTGTACCAATTGCTGGTTCTATAGTTACGGTAGCAGCGGATCCTGCACAAATACTATTGGTGGTAGTGGTGGGTATAACTACTGCTACATTGCCGTATTTAAATGGATTAATTTGAAAGGTTACACTTAACGAAGTATCAACCAAACAAGTATTTGGCCTATTTAAATAGGCTCGATAAACCATTGTAGTATTCGTATCTACATAAATAGGTTGATGGTAAACTACATTAGTATAAGGTAGTGTTACAGGAACATTAGCCCAATCGTCATCATTCTTCTTATACACCCATTTTTGCATGGTGCCAGGATGAGCTATTTGAGCATTTATTGTTTTACCTGAACATAGATTTAGAGTTGAATTTGATGTAGTGGGCTTAATATTTATTGTTGCGCCACTGCTATATGGATTAATAGTTACAAAAACCGAAGCGGAAGTATCCCTAAAGCAATCATCAACATCCATTATTACTCTATACTCTCTTATTGTTGTAGCAAGTACATTGGTGTTATTACCATTTTCACTAAAATGACTAACCAACGTTTCACTTTCTTGCCAAGGTCCACCGTTATCTCTTGTTATCCATTTATAAACAGCAGTATTTGTTACATAACTTATGCTAACACTATAAGGCGTACCTGCACATACCGAATTATTTAACACAGTTGGCACACGCTTACTATTATTCCTCGATATTTTGGGCAAACCATTTAATACAAAAACATTTGTTGTATCTACCAAACATAGGTTTTCATTTTGCAAAACTGCTTTGTAAAAACGTTGGTAAATATTACTTGGTAAATTATCATTTAATGTACTTGAAGTCATTTGCCTTATTAGCCAATCTGATGAAATAGAATCTCGGTAATACCAAGATTTTAAACTGTATCCTTCGGGTTTGGCAATATTTATCGCAATAGTAGTGGGCACGCATATACTATTGGTATTTGCATTAGGAGTGATATTTATATGGCCACTTAAATAGGGCCTAATAATTACCTGACACTCCAAAGTTGTATCTGTTGTAAATGTTTCTAACGACAATATTATTGCTCGATAAGTTCTGTTGGTGATTGTTGTAACATGGGTATTAAAATCATTTATATAGGTATTTGGTCCATAACCTAAATCAAGCCAATTGGTTGCGTTATCATCCTTATAAATCCATTTAACCACTTCCATATTATTACCTAATTTCACCCTAACATCAACCATTGCCCCACTACAATAATTAGGTTGCCATGCTTTAGGCATTATATTAACAACTCCATTTGGCGTTGGCATTTTATAATGTATAGACACAGGAAGTGTGGTATCAATACTACAATTGCCGGTATTATATGTTAGTGCTTTGTATGCTCGTAATGTATTTGTAGTTAAAAACCGAGTTGAGTAATCTGTAAAACTATTACCACCGCTATTGGTACTTATCCAATCTCCAATTCCATTATCTCTATAAAACCAATTCGAAACTGGTTGTCCGTTTTGCAAATTAATAACTGGTCTGCTACCAACACTTAGCACATTATTAGGTGTATTGGCCAGAACGGTTGTATTTCCATATGTAAGGGCCTTAATATTATAAAAAACAGGCGATGATGTATCGAAATTACAGGTAGTTGCACTGCTGGCAAAAACAACCCTCACCTCACGATTAAGATCTTTGGTAATATTTTTATTGCTATTTAAATATGGGCTATTGCCAGAACTGCTACCAAAAACTGTCCAAACCCCGTTAACACTATCTTTATAAATCCACGATATATTTTGACTATTATTATTGAAAATAACAGAGTCGCCAGCACAAATTATTGGATTAACTTTACTTAGGCTAGAAGGTAAAACTATACTAGGAGGGCTCTTTTCACTAACTCGTTTATTGGGATTACCAATACTCACAAAACAGGAATTACTCGTATCTGCCGAACAACTGTTTTCACCCTTTAAAATTACACGGTACTCACGTATGGTAGG
>JAUCCO010000159.1:0-7288 GCA_034676125.1 Bacteroidia bacterium | reverse complement strand
TTTTTTGGAAATGCTGTCTTCGGACAGTTGATTTTATTAATAGTGGTTTCTGTTTAATTGTTATTTTGCTCAGGTAAAACAAAGCATTTTTAGCTTAATCATGTTACTAAAAAAAGCAGGCTTGGGTAACAACCCAAAAGGAGTTTTATTTTAGTTAACTTTTAAAATCGAACAATAATCAATCTTATTATTTCTTAGTAATCCTTAAAGATAATTAGCCATTTATATATGTTACCTAATAGTTCTGAAAAATTATTGGTAAGCTAACGGATATACAACTAATTTTAGGTACTATAAATCAACCAACGATTTTAGCTTAACATCTGCAATAGCAAATCTCGCATCATTAAAACTAATTTCTTCGGGCACTGCAATACAATACATGCGGGCTGCTTTGGCTGCTATTACTCCATTTATGGCATCTTCAAACACCGCACAATTGGTGGGGGCAACTTGTAATTTTTGGGCTACACTTAAAAATACTGCAGGGTGTGGTTTGCCATACGCTTCGTATTGTGCACTCCAAATTAAGTTAAAGTATTGTGCAATGTTTAGCTTCTCTACAACTGCATTTATCAACTCCATATTACTTGATGATGCTAGGGCAATTTTATAACCCTGTTGCTGGCAATATTGCAATGTTTGGTAAACACCAGGCAAGGCATTTGCGTTGGCTATAATCAGTGCTTTTACACAAGCCAAAATTTCGGTTTCGGTTTGTTTTAAATCTGGGTTGGACCACGGTTTATAATCAAACCAATGCTGCACTACTTCGCTTAATCTATAACCCATAACTTGCCTTAAAAGCTCATCAGTTAAAGCTAAGCCATGTTTGCCAAACACTTCCTTTTCGGCAATTTTCCAATAAGGCTCAGAGTCTATTAACAAACCATCCATATCAAAAATTATAAGTTCGGTTTGTGGTGGAAAGTTAATCATGTGTTAAATGTGTAGTTAATAATATCGTTTTACCGATACCAATATATTGTTTTTAAATACAAAACTATATTTAAAGTTCTTGAGTTTAAAGTGTGGGTTGTTTTGAAGGTTGTATTCAAACACATCAAAGCCTTCTTCTTTAAACGATTTGTCAGGCTTGCCAATAATCACCGATATGTTTTTTTTAGAGAAATTGATAAAGGTATATTGTTCTTCAAAAAACTCAAACAGCCATAAAAAATCCCTTACCAATGCAATACGTTGTGGTTGGTATTTTTCGGGTGTTTTTTCTTTTAGCTCTTTAAAGTATATTTTTTTCAGCTTCAATAAAATTGAGTCGCTGTAGTTTTCAAGCTGTTCAACTTCCCAATGGTTTAGCGCACGTTTTACTTCACCTTGAGCCAATAATGGCAAGGCCAAAGTTTGCATCAAAATAAAAAGTAAAACGTGTGTCTTTTTCATGTTGGGTTAGTATTAATCAACTCGCCTTTTGCAATCATCATGCCTAATATTTAGCAACACATTTTCGCAGTTACTCTACATACAAAAGTAAACCTTTTAAATATTCTCCCTCTGGGTGGTAAATATTTATTGGATGATCTTCGGGCTGGGTAAGTTGTTTAATAATGCGCACATTACGGCCTGCATCAGCAGCAGCTCCAAATACAATTTTTCTAAACAAATCTCTATCAATATGCTGCGAACAACTAAAGGTAAAAATTAATCCTCCTGGTTTTATGGTTTTAAAAGCCACTAAGTTTAGGTTTTTGTATCCTTTGCAAGCATTTGGCACCGACTTAATGTTTTTAGCAAATGCAGGTGGGTCAAGCACCATAATATCATAATCGGCAGTGTTTTGTTTTAAAAATTCAAACACATCTTGCACATAACTTTGGTGGTTTGCATCTTTAAAATTAGCAGCCACATTTTTATCGCACATTTCTATGGCTTCTTTGCTGCTATCAACAGAGTGTACTAAAGCAGCATTATTGGCCAATGCATATAGACTAAATCCGCCCGAATAACTAAATGTGTTTAATACTTTTTTACCTTCACTATACCCACCTAAAATATTTCTATTCTCACGTTGGTCAATAAAAAAGCCGGTTTTCTGACCGTTTTCTACATCAACCAAAAAGGTAATGCCATTTTCTGTAGCACTAATTGGTGTTGTTGGTTCAGCTTCAATCCAGCCACTAGGCGTGCTTACATCTTCAATATTATTAGTGCCTTGTTTTGTTTTAACGTAAATATGTTTTAACCCAACTGCATGTAAGGCAGCAAATAAATGCTCGCTAATTAATTCAGTACCTTTAATCATTAATTGCACCACGGCAGTATCGGCATATACATCAATAATTACGCCTGGTAAAAAATCACCTTCGGCATATAAAAGTCTGTACATATTGGTGTTTTTAGGCAATACAAGTTTGCGCAAATCAAATGCACGTTGTATTTTTTCTGTCCAAAAGTTAGCATCAATAGTTATTTCTTCTGATGTAAATTCGAATACCCTGCATGTAATTTGGCTCTTTGGAGAAAAAAATCCGTAACCCAATAATTTGTCATCATTGGTATATACTTTTATTATTTCGCCATTTTGCGATTGAGGTAAAGTTTTTACAGCACCGCTAAATACCCAAGGGTGACGGTTAATTAGCGAACGTTCGCGGCCTGGTTTTAAAATTAATGTTTGCAATTTATTTGTATGTTTGTGCTGCAAAAGTGCTTTATTTCGTTGTAGGTTTATGTATAAATTTTTTTATTGTTTAATTTTACTGTTTGGTTTGATGCAAGTTTTAACCGTAAAAGGGCAGGAGTTGCAAAGTTTAACTGGCCGTACTTTAAGTGTTGGTGATGCCGAAATAGTACAGTTGGTCAGTATTTTAAATGTAAACACAGGTAAAAAATACATTAGCAATAGGCAAGGATATTTTAAATTATTTTATCAGCCCAACGATACCATTTTGTTTACTGCAATTGGCTACGATAATTTACGATTAGTTACTCTAAGTGCTGATAAAAGCATGGCAGACGATACTATTTTGATATTATTAAAATCAAAAGTTGTTAAATTAAAAGAGTTTAGGGTAGTTTCATCAAACCCAAAAAGAGACAGTATTGCAAGGGCTGCTGCCGAGTTTTTAAAAACCGACCCATTAATGAATAATTACGATAGGGTTTTAAACCGCGAAAGGGGTAGTATTATGAGTCCGCTTACTGCACTTTACCAGCAATTTAGCCGCGAAGGAAAAAATGCAGTGAGGTTTGAAGAATTTATGGCATACATGGAAAAACAAAAACGAGTGGATAGAAAATATAACCGCAATATTGTTAAACGTGCCACCAATTTACCCGATATACAGTTAGAAGAATTTATGGGATTTTGTAAACTCGATAAAGATTTTGTTTTAGACGCATCAGAATACGATTTAATAAAAGCCATCCAAAATTGTTTACCCAGTTTTAATGCCTTACGCAATAGGTAGAAGTTAAGGGTCTAAGATATATCCTTTCTGGTTTTACGGCTAAAAATCATTTCCGTAAATAGCTGCATTCTCAGCGCCCTCTGGGGTTAAAAACTCATCACCTATTAAATTAGTTTACAAACAATTAACCAACAATTTAAATTTAATGATGTTATATTTACCTGCCCTATGTAATTTGGTATAAATTAATTTTACTATTATGAAGCTAAGCAACGAAACATTACAGATGCAGTGGCGGAAATTTAATGGAGAGCAAATTAAAGCCAACATTGTAGATGAAGTAGAACGGTTAATTATTAACGAAACAGAAAAAGGCAATAAGCTTAAAGTGTGCATTGGCACCGACTCGCAGGTTACGGGTAACATTACAGAATTTGCTACAGTGATTGTTTTTGTTAGGCAAAAAAAAGGTGGTTTTATGTTAATTAGTAGCGAAAAAACTACCCGAAAAATGAGCATCAAAGAGCGCATGTTATTAGAAGTATCTAAGTCGATTGATATTGCCTACCAACTGTGCGATTTATTAGATTTGTATGAAATAGATTTAGAAGTTCATGCAGATATTAACACCAATCCTAACTTTAAATCAAACACTGCATTAAGCGAAGCAATGGGTTACATTTTAAGTATGGGCTTTGTGTTTAAAGCCAAGCCAGATGCATTTGCCAGTTCTTATTGTGCCAATAAAATGGTACATTAATTGGGTTGATTTTTATTTGAATATTAAAGTTTTTGCCAGTTGATTTAATGCAACGGTTGTAAGTATATTTGCGCCATGCTTAAAGATATTAAGGAACAACAAAACAATACCGTAGGTATAGCCATTGTTAAAGAAATTAACCAAGATTTAGAAATAGAGTGGAATGTATTTGTGGTTAACCTTGATGGGGATAAAATAGAAAATGTATTTGTTACTTGTAAAGGTTTTGGATTGATAGAAAATGAATCTAAAGAAACATCAATTACCCGTTATTTTTTAGAAGATATTGATGAACAAACAGCTGTTAAAGTTGAACCCATTAACCCAGATTTATTTATATTAAACAATGAGTATGTGTTGGTGTTTTACCAAGATGGCGTTATGTATGATAAAAAAATCAAATTCACCCAAAATACCATCACCGATAATAATTTAAAGCAAATCCCAATTCTTGATTGTTTAGGTGTATTGCTTTTTTAAGTGAAATGTAAAATCTATTAATTTCCGTTACCAAAACTTCCACCAACTTTTTGTTTTAAATGCCTCTTCCGTTAAATTGTCTAATGCGGCAATAAACTCCGTTGCCGATTGGTACCTGTTTTGTTGCGATGCCATTAACTCCTCATGTAACTCTTGGTTTGATAACCTGCTAGGCGGCAAGTTAAACCTTGGTTTTGATGTTGCTTTTTTTACCACATCAAACAATAAATCATTTACCTCTTCATTTATTAATGGAGCGGCCAAAATTAAATTCATTAATATTTCTGGGTGCTTATCATTTAAAGGTTTGCGCCCTAATAATAATTCAAAAAATACCATACCCACTGCATATAAATCGGTACTGGGGTTATATAATTTGGTATGATTTAATATTTGCTCTGGCGCACTATAATAAATGTTAAACGGCTTGCGGTCGTAATGAGTACTTATTTTTTGTGCTAAGCCTAAGTCAGTTAAGTATACGTTCTGGTTTGTACCCAAAATAATGTTTTTGGGTTGCACATCTAAATGCAAAATTTGTTGTTGGTGCAATGCATCAAGCGCTTGCAAAATACTTTTAACAATAGCAATTGCTTTTATTACCGAGTGGCCCCTAAGTTTTTTGCTTAAATCTTTACCATCAACCCAAGGCCTAATAATATGATGCTGGTTAGCGTGTACAATATATTCGGTTGCCGAAATAATATTTGGGTGATCTATACGTAATTCAAATTCGTTTTTAAATTGCTGTATCGAGTCTAGTTTTCTTGATAAATCGGGGTGAAGCAGTTTAATTAGTACGGGATGTTTGTGTTGGTTTAAACCTTTAAAAGCCATGTTAAACTTGCCCGTTAATTGTATGGCATCTTTCTCGGGGTTAAAGCTGTATGTGTCCGATTTTCCTGTTAATTTCATGTAGTAATAAATCTCTTCTTAGTTTCGGTAGTGGGTATTTTGCAAGTATCGTATTTGCCAAACCACTTATACCTATTTTTTGCAATGTATTGATAAACTGCATTACGAATAAAAGCAGGTACAATAATAAAAATGTATAACAATTGCCAAAAGCCGCCAAGCAGTTTTAAGGTAATTAAAGCACCAGTACTTTGGGTGTAAATTTTATTATTGTGGTATAAAATAAAACTATCAAAAGTAATGTTGTTACCTAAAACTTGTTTAGCATAATCATCCTGCAAAGCACAAAATAAAAACTTGTTTTGCGTATCGTGTTTAAGTACAAATTGCACACTTTTATCACACAAACCACAAAGTCCGTCATAAAATATTATTGGTTGTGTTGGATGCATTTATAGTTAAATTTTTAAAAATAGTAATTTTAAATCACAAATCATAAATCTCAAGTTGAGCAATATTGTTATATTCGCGCCTCAAAAGTACGTAAAATTATGTTCGAAAGCTTAAGTAGTAAACTAGATAAAGCATTTAAAACCCTTAAAGGGCAAGGTAGAATTTCTGAAATTAATGTGGCCGAAACGGTTAAAGAAATTCGTAAGGCTTTAATAGATGCGGATGTTAACTTTAAAATAGCCAAACAGTTTACCGATACTGTTCGCGAAAAAGCATTGGGACAAAACGTACTAACCAGTGTAACTCCAGGCCAATTATTAACCAAAATTGTTAACGATGAGCTAACTTTATTATTAGGCGGCAAAACCGAAGATATCAATATAACGGGTAGTCCCGCTGTAATTTTAATGGCAGGTTTGCAAGGTTCGGGTAAAACTACCCACTCGGCAAAGTTGGCTAATTATATCAAGAAAAAAGGCCGCACCGTAATGATGGCTGCTTGCGATGTTTATCGTCCGGCTGCTATTGAGCAATTAAAAGTTTTAGGCGAACAAATTGGTGTTCCGGTATATTTTGAAGAAGGAAACAACAACCCTGTATCTATTGCACAAAATGCCTTAGCCGCTGCAAAAGCACAGGGTGCAAGTGTATTGATAGTTGATACCGCAGGTCGTTTAAGTATTGATGAGCTAATGATGGCCGAAATTGGCAACATAAAAAAAGCCATTAACCCTAACGAAATTTTGTTTGTAGTAGATAGTATGACGGGCCAAGATGCCGTAAATACAGCCAAAGCATTTAATGATGTATTAGATTTTAGTGGTGTTATTTTAACAAAACTAGATGGCGATACACGTGGTGGTGCAGCCTTATCAATTAAAACAATAGTTGATAAACCCATAAAATTTGTGGGTATGGGCGAAAAAATGGAAGCATTAGATCAATTTCATCCAGACCGTATGGCCCAACGTATTTTGGGTATGGGTGATATTGTGAGTTTGGTAGAACGTGCACAACAGGTTTTTGATGAAGATGAAGCAGAAAGAATTCAGAAAAAATTATTAAAAGACCAATTTACTTTCGAAGATTTTTATACCCAAATACAGCAAATTAAAAAAATGGGTAATATTAAAGATTTAATGGCGATGATACCTGGAGTGGGCAAATCAATAAAAGATCTTGATATTAGTGATGATGCATTTAAGGGCATTGAAGCCATTATAAACTCTATGACACCAGGCGAGCGCAAAACTCCTGATATTATTAATGGCAACCGCAGAAAAAGAATTGCAAACGGAAGCGGAACCGACATACAACAAGTTAACCAATTGTTAAAGCAGTTTGAAGAAATGCGCAAAATGATGAAAACATT
>JAUCCO010000158.1:0-7289 GCA_034676125.1 Bacteroidia bacterium | reverse complement strand
TTTGAGAAGCGGCACGTAATGCACCAAGTAAAGCAAATTTATTGTTTGATGCCCATCCACCAATCATTATACCATATCCGCCAATTGATACCACTGCAAAAAGGTATAACAAGCCTACATTTAAATTGGCAACTTGAAGTTCAAATTCATGTCCGCCAAAATTAAACGATTTTCCCCAAGGGATAATAGCACTGGCCATTAAAGCCGTTAGGATAAAAATACCTGGTGCTAAAATAAATAAGAATTTGTTTGAAGAAGTAGGTATAATTTCTTCTTTGGTAAACATTTTTACCCCATCGGCAAGTGGTTGCATTAATCCAAATGGTCCTGCTCTATCGGGCCCTACACGGTCTTGTAAAAATGCTGCAACTTTACGCTCGCCATAGGTTGCATAAGCAGCAATACCAAGGCTAATTGCAAAAACTATAATTACAAGTATTGCTTTATCTAACAGTAATAACCAATCCATTATTCGGTAATTTTTTTAATATCGTTTAAAGTTAGTTCTTTTGGTTTCACCATGTTCATGTAATGGTTGGCCGATATCACCGAATGACGGTTGATGTTACGCGGACCTTCAATTACCCAATCGCTGGTATTCTTTTTATCAAAACGGCAAGTGTTACAAATAAATTCTTCTACTTCGCCCCATTGGTCTTTACGACCAGTAACGCGCAATACTTCTTCGCCTTGGTACCACAATACCACTTTGCCCGAGCATTTATCTGTTTCGCAATCGCGGTGTGCATCTACTGGTTTTGTAAACCACACCCTGCTTTTAAAACGGAAAGTTCTATCGGTTAAAGCACCTACAGGACACACATCAATTACGTTTCCGCTAAAATCGTTATCAATTGCTTGCTCAATATAGGTTGATATTTCTGAATGATCGCCACGGTTTATAACACCATGCACACGTCCGTCTGTTATTTGCTCGGCTACTTTTACGCAGCGGTAACAAAGTATACAACGGGTCATGTGAAGTTTTATATTTTCGCCAATGTCAATTTTATCAAAAATTCTACGTTCAAAATCGGTACGTGTTTTATAATCGCCATGCTCGTAGCTTAGGTCTTGTAAATCGCACTCGCCAGCTTGGTCGCAAATTGGGCAATCAAGTGGATGGTTTAATAACAAAAACTCTACAACACCAGCTCGTGCATCTTTAACTTTGGCCGATGTTTCGTTGGCTACAATCATACCATCCATTACGGTGGTGCGGCAGCTTGCAACTAACTTTGGCATGGGGCGCGGGTCTTTTTCGCTACCTGCTGTTACTTCAACCAAACAGGTGCGGCAATAACCACCACTAGTTTTTAGTTTGCTGTAATAGCACATGGTAGGAGGTGCAACCTCAGGGCCTATCATGCGTGCTGCATTTAAAATTGTTGTACCATCTGGTACTTCTATTGTTATTCCGTCTATGGTTACTTTTGCCATAATATTTATACGATCTTTCTTATCAATTCTTAATTAAAATGTATTCGGAGAACGGGTTATTTAATGCCACGATAGTGTAACTTCCTACCGAGGTTGACTTGAGTTCGTAGCCCATGTTTATATAACTAGTTAAAACCGAAGATATCTTTTCATAATTAAGGACTAGCTTATTATCAATCGATTTTTCGAGGTCAGTTTTGAACAGAAGTTTACCATTTTCAGTTACATAAATAGCCGGTTCAAGCGGTTTAAGACTGATACCTGGTGACGATGGTCCTCTCTCTATTACTCGAATTACAATCACACTTTTAGCTTAATCCTGTTTAAACGCCATCAAAACACCCGCTCCCAAAAGCGCAACTATTGCAAGTATTAAAAATGTAAATTTAGTTTTCATATGTTCTCTTTATTTTGGTTATGCTGCATAAACAATCTGTTTGCTTTGATTTACATTTTCGATAAAGTATTTATTCTTCAATGATTTTATAGTAAGCAAATCCACTTTTCTTTTAAGTATATTTTCCAATTCATCAGCCAAATCAAAATAATTATCGGCATAATCCATTAATGGTACATTGTCAAAATCTACCAAAAAATCCACATCACTTTTTTGGTTAAATTTTTTATCGTCTAATACAGAACCAAAAGCATATAACTCTTTCACCTTGTGTTTGCGGCACAAGTCAGCTATTTCGGTTTGATATTTCTGTATAAGATTCATGCGCTATTTTTATAAACTACTATAGGATACTGCAGTATCTAAGTTATTACAGTGAAAATAGTATTTAACATCGCGTTGGTTTGATGGGTTATTTACATACTCTTCAAACTCAGCACGAAAATGTCGGATGGCACTTGCTACTGGCCATGCTGCTGCATCTCCAAGCGGGCAAATGGTATTTCCTTCAATTTTACGCTGAACATCCCAAAGTAAATCTACATCTTGTAATGTACCTTTTCCATCAAGCATTTTTTGAAGAATTTTTTCCATCCAAGCTGTTCCTTCTCTACAAGGGCTACACTGTCCGCAGCTTTCATGACGATAAAAACGCGTAAATGTAAATAGGTTTTTAACAATACTTGCACTTTCATCCATCACTATAAAGCCACCTGAGCCAAGCATTGTTCCAGTAGCAAAACCACCATCAGCAAGGCCCTCATAACTCATTATACGTTTTTCGCCACTTGCAGTTGTTAAAATTAAATCGGCTGGTAATATCGGAACCGATGAACCTCCAGCAACTACTGCTTTTAGTTTTTTATCGTTTAAAATACCACCACAATATTCATCACTGTATATAAAATCTTCAACAGTAATACCCATTTCAATTTCGTAAACTCCAGGTTTTTTAATATGCCCTGATGCTGAAATTAATTTAGTTCCTGTGCTTCTTCCAATACCAATTTTTGCATACTCATCACCACCCATATTAATAATAGGCACAACAGCAGCAATGGTTTCTACATTATTAACTACAGTAGGGCAGCCATATAAACCTGCAATTGCCGGAAATGGTGGTTTGATGCGCGGATTACCACGTTTACCTTCAAGCGATTCTAACAAAGCAGTTTCTTCGCCACAAATGTATGCACCTGCTCCAGGATGAACGTATAAATCTAAATCGTAACCCGAGCCTAAAATGTTTTTACCCAACCAACCCGCTGCATAAGCTTCGGCAATGGCTTGTTCTAAAATACGTACCAAATAAAAATACTCGCCACGTATATATATGTATGATGTGTTTGCACCTAAAGCAAAACTTGATGTAATCATTCCTTCCACTAACAAATGAGGAATTTTCTCCATCAAATAACGGTCTTTAAAAGTACCTGGTTCGCTCTCGTCTGCATTACAAACCAAGTAACGTGGCACACCTTCTGGCTTTGCCAAAAAGCTCCACTTCATACCCGTAGGGAAACCTGCTCCACCACGGCCACGTAAACCAGATTTTTTTACTTCTTCAACAATAGCCTCTGTGGTCATTGTTTTTATAGCTTTTTCTACAGAAGCATAACCGCCTTTATTGCGATACACATCATAGGTTGCTATGCCTGGTACATCTATATGTTCTAATAATACTTTACGTCCCATGTTATTATTTTGCCACAGTTTGCAATTAGTTTTTTCTAAAAGTAGTTTCAGTTAAATATTTACTACAAGTAGTATCGTTTTTGTGTTGATTAATCAACTCGTCTACTTTATCTAAAGTAAGGTTTTCGTGATATTGTTCGCCAATTTGTAACAATGGCGCAGTACCACAACTGCCTAAACACTCAACAGTTTTTAAAGTAAATTTTCCATCAGCAGTTGTTTCACCGTTTTTTATACCCAAACGTTTTTCAATGTGAGCTACCACATCACTTGCACCACGTAACCAGCAGCTACTAGTTTGGCAAACTTCAATTAAGCATTTACCAACAGGCTTAAGGTTAAACATGGTATAAAAACTAGCAACCTCATAAACCTCAATTGGCTGTATGTTTAATAGCTCAGCAATCTTGTCCATTACAGGTACACTTAACCAACCATCAAACTCTGCTTGTGCAATATGCAATGCAGGTAGTAGGGCCGACTTATGTTTTCCCTCTGGGTAGCGCTTTATCAAACTTTTAATTAAAGTTTCTGATTCGGCACTGAAACGAACGTCTTTTAATTCACTCATTTTTGTATCAATATGTAATCCTTTATTGGATTTTTTGTTGATTTATATGTTGGTTTATCAACCGCTTTAATTGCTTTAAATTAAGGTTGGTTTGATAAGTTTTTCTTTATTTTTTTTATGCGTCAAGCTCTCCAGCAATAACATTTAAGCTACTTAAAGTTAAAATGGCATCACTTAACATTCCTCCTTTAATCATTTCGGGATAAGCTTGGTAATAAATAAATGATGGCCTACGGAAATGTAACCTTAATGGAGCACGGCCGCCATCGCTAATTAAGTAAAAACCTAATTCGCCATTACCACCTTCTACACTATGGTAAACTTCGCCTTTTGGCACATCTGTTTCGCCCATTACTACTTTAAAGTGATAAATTAAAGCTTCCATTTTGGTATAAACATCCTCTTTTGGAGGTAAGTAAAACTCAGGAACATCAGCATACCACTTTCCTGGAGGCATGTTATCCAATGCTTGACGAATTATTTTTAAACTTTCCCAAATTTCGCCTTGGCGCACCATAAAACGATCAAAAGTATCACCATTTTTACCTACAGGTATGTCAAATTCAAAATCTTGGTATGATGAATAAGGATTCATTACACGCACATCATAATCAACCCCGGCAGCACGTAAATTTGGTCCAGTAAAGCCGTAAGCCATTGCTTTTTCTGCTGTTATTGGTCCTGTTCCAGCCACACGATCAACAAAAATACGGTTACGTTCTAATAGGCCACCAAACTCAATAAATGCTTTTGGAAAATCGTTTAAAAATGCTTTGATTTTTTTATAGGTTTCGTCACTAAAATCACGTTCAATGCCACCAATTCTTCCAATATTAGTGGTAAGCCTTGCCCCGCATATTTGTTCAAAAATGTCGTAAATTTTTTCGCGCCATTGAAACAAATAAGTAAACCCTGTTAATGCCCCAGCATCAACCCCAATTACTGCATTACAAACTATGTGGTCTGCAATACGTGCAAGTTCCATAATAATTACGCGCATGTATTGTGCACGTTTAGGAATTTCAACCCCAATAAGTTTTTCAACCGTCATGTGCCAACCTATATTATTAATAGGAGACGAGCAATAGTTTAGCCTATCGGTAAGTGTAGTTATTTGGTAGTATGGTCTGTGTTCGGCAATTTTTTCGAATGCACGGTGAATGTAGCCAACAGTTTGTTCTGCATCTACAATTATTTCGCCATCCATAGTAAGTACATTCTGAAAAATACCATGCGTGGCTGGGTGTGTTGGACCCAAGTTTAAGGTGGTATATTCGTGTTCTTCTATTTGCTCAACACTTTTATCGTCAAATTCGTTCATCTGGTTTATGCTTAATAATTAGCGCCCAAAATATTTATCTTCTTTATCTGTTCGTGTTCCATCCTCAAGCGGATATTCTTTACGAAGCGGGAAATAATCCATTTCATCCACATTTACTATTCGTTTTAAATTAGGATGGCCTTGAAAGATTATTCCATAAAAATCAAAAGTTTCACGCTCTTGCCAATTTGCTGCTGGAAACAAATCGCTTACGGTAGCAATAATTGGGTTTGATATAGGAATAAATGCCTTAATCCTAATGCGAAAGTTATTTGTAAAACTATGTACGTGGTAAATTACACATAATTCGTTTCCGGTAATTTCAGGAAAATGTGCACCACACACATCGGTTAAAAATTGTGCTTTAATTTCGGTGTCGTTTTTTAGCCAATTAATAATGCCATGTGCTTGGGTTGAGTTTACCACCAACGTAAGTAGCCCGTATGGCTCTGATGCCGAAATAATAGCATCACCAAACTGGTTGTATATTTTTTGTAAAACGTATGTATTTGTAAGTTCAGACATTGTACTATTATTGAATACCGTATTGTTGCATTAGCGCTTTATACTCTTCTGTGTTTCTGCGTCTCATTGGTTCGTTTTTTACCAATTCTTGAATTTTAATGATGCCCTCTAAAATCTGCTCTGGTCTTGGTGGGCAACCTGGTACATACACATCTACAGGAATAACTTTATCAATACCTTGCAATACACTGTAGGTATCAAAAATACCACCGCTACTAGCACAAGCGCCAACAGACAGTACCCAACGAGGTTCGGCCATTTGCAAATAAACTTGACGTAAAACAGGGCCCATTTTTTTTGCAATAGTACCAGCCACAATTAACAAATCTGCCTGACGAGGAGAAAAGCTCATACGCTCTGAACCAAAACGTGCTAAATCGTAATTACTACCCATTGTAGCCATAAACTCTATACCGCAACACGAGGTTGCAAAAGGTAATGGCCAAAGAGAGTTAGACCTTGCTAATCCAACAACCTTATCAATATTTGTTGCAAAAAAACCTGGACCTTCTAATCCGGCTGGTGCTTTTGCTATAGTTATTTCTGATGACATTGTGCTGTGTTTTTTGGTTTTATAAATTTAAATTAGTTCCACTTTAAAGCGCCCTTTTTTAGGATGTATAAAAATCCAATTAATAAAGTGCCCGAAAAGAAAAGTATTTCAAAAAAACCAACCTGACCTAATTCGTGAAAATTTACTGCCCAAGGATACATGAAGATTACCTCCACATCAAACATTACAAATAAAATTGCCACTAAAAAGTATTTGATAGAAAAAGGAATACGGGCATTTCCTTGTGCCTCTACACCGCACTCAAAATTTTCTAATTTTTCTGCAGTTCTACGTTTCGGGCCAATTAAGTGAGTAGCTATCAATGTTGTTACAACAAATCCTGCTGCTACTAAAAATTGTATTACTAATGCTAAATAATCTATTGATGAGGACATAGTTTTATTAGTTTTTGGAACGTGCAATATTACACAATAAATTAGTAAATCAACACCTATTTAATAACATGTTTTAATAGTGTAAAAATAGCAACAAATGCACTGTTGTAAAGGTTTGATAAGTAGGGTAGATGTGGATATTACAGCATAGGACTATAAAAAATGTTTAAACTTAAAGAGGTGAGGTGTTGTTTTTTTTGGGTCAATAAATGACTTTTTTCATGTTTTGGACATGGCTGGTATTTAACTACCTTTTTGATTTATAAATTATTAGACATAATCTATCTTAAAGTGGTAATTCTATGAATTGCCCACTTTGTTTTGGAGTTACAAAACGAAATTAAAGCTCCTATTAATTGTTTTCGGTGGCAACAGCTAATTGGTTTAGCTGT
>JAUCCO010000157.1:0-7533 GCA_034676125.1 Bacteroidia bacterium | reverse complement strand
AATGTCCATTAGAGCACAACGTCTAAAAAATAGCCTAATAAATGTCCATTATACCAAAAAGGATAACTAAAACGATTTAACGCATTTACTACTAAATAATTGAGGCATTAAAGTTATTTGGTTTGATGCAGAATAAATAATGATGATTTACTTACACCCAAAAGTATTAAAAACATCAGGGAATCACACAAAATAACACACTTATTTTTTTTTGAAAAAAGGGCATAAAAAAAACCAACAAAATTTGTTGGTTTTTAGTGCGGAGAGTGAGGGATTCGAACCCCCGGACCTGTAACAGTCAACAGTTTTCAAGACTGCCGCATTCGACCACTCTGCCAACTCTCCACTGCAAAAGTAAGTTTAGCCATGTAATCTCCAAAATATATTTTTAATAAATAGTTAAGCCATTGAATAGCAAAATAAAAAAACTAAAAAAGCCCGCAATTGCGGGCTTTTTTAATCAAAATTTTATACTTACTTAGTTAACTAAAACCTTTTGTGTAATAACCGATTCGCCAACTTTAACTTTAATAAAGTACATGCCATTAGATAAACCAAAAGCTGTTCTATCAAAATTAACCGTTTGCATTCCTTCAGTTTGTTTGCCATCAAATAAGCTAGCTACTTTTTTACCTACTATATCGTAAACTTCAATAGTTGTATTTGCAGCAGCTGGTAAGCTATAACTAATTTGAGCAGAAGTATTAAATGGATTAGGATAAACGCTTAGGCTAATGTCTTTAGCTGTTAATTCATCAACACCAACTTTCTGTCCAATAATAAAGTTATCTAAATACAAGTTATTACCGCCTTCATTAGAGAAAGTAAAACGGAAACGAACATTAGGTTGTTTAGGAACTGCAGCTCCAGAAACTGTTATTTCTTTCCATTGGTCAGCATTAACTGGAACAAAATCTATCAAAGAGTTTAATGGGCTAACAACTGTACTTAAAGCAGTACCAGTAATTGCAGCTCTTGCATTAGTCCAATTTAAACCGCAATTGGTTGAATACTGAACGCCTAACTTATCTGTAGATAAATCAGTACCTACCATGTTAGGAGCAAAGGCGTAGTTAAACTTAATATATGGAGCAGCAGCAGCAGACAAATCAAACGAAGGAGAATTAACACTGTACAAAATGCCATTCATTGCACCATTATTCCCTTTAAGTACTATTGATTTTTCGCCACTAAAAACACCGTAGTTAGAAACTTGCCATTGCCTATTTGCATCGCCTATTAATTCCCAACCATCAGTTGTCATTGGATAATCAGGATTAAATGCCGCATAATTAATAACTGCAGCTTGAGTAACTTTTAGCGCATCTGTAAATGCTTTTGTAGTTTCGCCATTAGCATTACCTACTTTTAAAGTAATTGTTTTTAAGCCAGGAGTTGAGTATGATACACCAACTGGATTTTTATCTGTAGACGTTTGTGGATTTGCACCTTCGCCAAAATTCCACTCGTATGTTGTTGCAATACCATTATAAGATAAATCTGCAAAATTCATTACCGTTCCTACACAAACTTGACGTTCGTATGCAGGCTGGCTATTTATCGTGATACCGAATGCAGGGGTTGGAGCACATGCAGTTACAGGATCTAAAACGCCTGTAGCAATCATATTTTCAGGAGAAACCAGTTGTCTGCGGTAAAGTTCAATTGATAAGTGCATACGTGTAATTTGTTGTTTTGTAAACATATTGCTTGCACAACTACCAATAAAGTAGTCCATAAAATTTTCATACATGTCTGGTCTATCCCATATTATTAAAGTATCTCTTTTAGTGTAATAAGTACTATCTGGTGTAACAATGGTATCAGTTACAGTAGCTACATATCTATCCATTACACAACTATTAAATAAGGGAATATTACAACGATTACGCAGAGGTTCGTTTTTAGATGGTTTAAAAAATGTTGGTGGGGTATCATCAACACCATCATTTTCTGTTTCGCAAGAGTCTACGGCTTGAAACGGGTGGTACAAACCTAACCAGTGACCGGCTTCGTGAGTGGTGGTAGTTACATTTGGTGTTTGGCCTGGTGTAGAGGTTCCTACGTTTCCAAATTCATTATTAATTACCATTACACCATCAGTTAATGCAGACCAGGCTCCACCTGAATAAAACGGAAACTGAGCGTATCCAGCTACAGATAAACCAGGACCTCTATTAATGCCTTTTACTACCCAGATATTAAAATATCTTTTAGTGTCCCAAACACTTGTTTTTTTCAAGTTATCATTACCATCAGTTGTTGCTGCTGATTGCACACGTACAATACCGTTTGTACAATTACCATTAGGGTCTTTGCGTGCTAATCTAAACTCTATTTCTGCATCACCAGCAGTTTGTTTAAAATCAAAAGGGGTACTATCAAGTATACCTGTTCTTCTGTTTGCTGTATCTGAATTTAAGTTTCTAAAGCTTTTGTTTAAAAAATCAATTTCACTTTGAACTTGCGCATTGCTTATATTATCACTCGACCCAGGACTACCATAAAATACATGCACTACCACAGGGATGATGTATTTAGGTGCACCAGATTTTTTCTTGTTTTTTGCAAGTGCAGCTTTAAAATCAGCCGAAACTTTATAAGCCTCCCAAGCCTGCTTAGCTTGAGCTTCTGCAATTTTTAAAGCTGGATTTTGAGCCTGCAATGCTTTGCTGTGCTCGTCAGTACCACAAACATGTGATTGCTGTGCAAAAGCACCAAGCGTACCTAGTATTATACTAGTTCCTAAAAGTATTCTTTTTATCATAGCTTAAATGTTCTTCGTTCGTTATAATATAATGCGGCAAAATAAAAATTATTTTTAAGGTAGACAACCCAATTTTTAAAATGGTTGCACTAAGGTTTGCTATCAAGGTGTTACAATTCATAATTGCAATTAATTACCAAGTAATTAACCTACTATCGCATCTTGGAGTGTTGTTTTGCGAGGCATTTCCCAAACCTCAAGTTTGCTCATATTTTTGCCATTTACTTCAAAACGCAAGGCGGTACTTACTGTGTGAAAACCTTTTTGACCAGCAGCGCCCGGATTAAAATGCATCAAACCATATGTTTTATCACGCATTACTTTTAATATATGCGAATGCCCACAAACCATTACATCTGGCCTGTTTGATTTTATTAGTTCATTGCACTTATGCGAATACTTACCTGGATAACCACCAATATGAATCATCAATACTGTTAAATCCTCTGCTTTAAAAATAATATGTTCGGGCATTTCTATTCTTAACTCCTTACCATCAATATTGCCCCAAACCGTTTTTAGTGGCTTAAAAGCTTTAAGTTGATTAAATGTATTTATGTCTCCCCAATCGCCTGCATGCCAAATCTCATCACAGTTCTTAAAAAAGTTATATAATTGCGGTGGTACAAAACCATGCGTATCCGATAAAATTCCTATTTTTAACATTGTTCAAAAATAAATAAATCTGTATGACAATATACTTAATTATAATTACTGTAATAGTAAGTTTAGTTTGTTTTAAAAACCCTAAGCTAAATAGTGATTTAATTTTTAACCCATATAAGGTTAAACATCAAAACCAATGGTATCGAATGGTAACAAGTGGTTTTCAGCATGCCGATTTTATTCATTTATTTATAAACATGTTTGTGCTGTTTAGTTTCGGACAAGCAGTTGAGTATTACTATGCTGCTGTATTTGGAGCATACAGTAAATGGATATTTTTGTTACTTTACATAAGTTCAATATTTGCGGCAAATGTATCAACCCAATTTAAATACCAAAATAGCAGCGGATATAATGCCTTAGGTGCAAGTGGAGCTGTAAGTGCAGTTTTGTTTACCAGTATTTTGTTCGACCCATTTACTAAAATTTATTTGTATGGCATTATTGGTTTACCAGGTATTTTATTGGGTGTGGCTTATTTAGTTTATAGTTTCTACATGGGTAAAAAACAAAATGATAATGTAAATCACGAAGCACATTTATACGGTGCAATTTATGGAATACTTTTTACCATAGCTTTAAAACCAAGTGTAATTAATATCTTTCTTCACCAAGTTATGTTACAGTTTTAAAAGTAAAATCCTGTTCTAAAATCAAGTGGCGAATTTCTAAAACTTCTATTCGGATCATGCAATAAATCATAAAGTACAAGTATGTATACATTTGCCCTTTCGGATATGGGTTGATTAATTCCTCCACCTAAATAAAATGCACTTACCCATTCTCTTTTTATATCGGTAGTAGTTGTATTATATACTTTAAAATTTAATGGCATAAACTCGGCATGTGCAAAAAGCGACTCAAACAAAACTTGCCTAGCAAATATATTTGCACCATAAGCATTATCACTAATATTAACTGTGCCAAGTGCTGAAATATAATCGCGCGACCAATAGTAATAAGTTAAACCAGCACCAACCAATGTCATATCGGTAAATCTGTAAAATGCCATGGGTTGAACTGTAAAAAACGAGCCGTAGTTAGAAAAATTACCACCAACATTTCCTCCAAACGAAACCTTATCATACCACTTAGGCCCCATTCTTTTATCTTCTTCCTCCTTCTTTTTCACTTGTTGTTCTTCTTCTACTTTTTCAGGGTCGAGTTGCTCCAATTTACGTTGCCCATAAATATTAGTAGAAGCTAAAAAACAAATCAATACGAGTGTTATATATAATTTTTTCTTCATAATAAACATGCTACAAAACTACTAACTAAAAACTATCTTGATAAAATTATTTAGCATTTAATTAGTATTTACGGTTACAATACGTATAATTTCGCAGCAATTTAAGGTTCTTTAAATCATAATTATGAGCAAAATTCACAATTTTTCTGCCGGACCGGCAATTTTACCTAAATCAGCCATTGATGCTTCTGTTGAAGCGTTACAAAACTTTGAAGGTACTGGCTTATCTTTAATTGAAGTTAGTCACCGTAGTAAAGAGTACGAAGCTGTAGTGGCCGAAGCTACTCAACTTGTAAAAGATATTTTAAAACTTGGCGATGATTACGCAGTAGTTTTTTTACAAGGTGGTGCAAGTTTACAATTTGATATGATACCCATGAATTGGTTGGGTGAAGGTGAAACTGCGGCTTATACCAATACAGGTGTTTGGGCATCTCGTGCAATAAAAGAAGCCAAGTTAATGGGTAACGTTAATGTGGTGGCGAGTAGCGAAGATAAAAACTTTAACTATTTACCAAAAGGATATAACATCCCTGCTGATTCAAAATATTTTCATTGCACAAGTAACAATACCATATATGGAACAGAGCTATTTGATTTCCCTGAAACCAATGGTGTACCGTTAATTTGCGATATGAGTTCGGATATTTTTAGCCGTCCGTTTGATGCCAATAAATTTGACATGATTTATGCAGGTGCGCAAAAAAATATGGGCCCAGCGGGTACTACTTTAGTTATCATGAAAAAGTCTTTTTTAGAAAAGCGTGTTACTAAAAAATTACCTACCATGTTAGATTACAAAATTCATATCGACAATGATAGCATGTACAACACACCAAGTGTTTTTGCAATTTTTGTTTGTATGCATACCTTACGTTGGGTAAAACAAATTGGATTAGAGGCGATGGAAGTACGTAATAAAGCTAAAGCAGATTTATTGTATAATGAGATTGATCGCAATAGTTTATTTGTTGGTACAGTTGCTAAAGAAGACCGTAGCAGAATGAATGTGAACTTTGTATTGAACAACCCTGAATTTGAAGCAGAATTTTTAAACCTTTGCAAGTCTAAAAACTTAAGTGGTTTAAAAGGACACCGTTCTGTTGGTGGTTTGCGTGCCAGTTTATACAATGCTTTAGATATAGAAAGTGTACAAGCTTTGGTTGATACAATGAAAGAGTTTGAGGAGAGCAAAAAGTAACTAGTTGGCTGGTTGATGTGTTACTGGTTGATTGGTTGATGAGTTACTGGTTGATATAATAAATTAACTAAATGTATTTATCGTTCGATGAATTAGAGGTTTGGAAAGAATGTAGAAACTTAAGAAAAGCAATTTCTGCATTGGTTAAAAAGTTTCCTGAAAGTGAAAAATTTAGACTTACAGATCAGATACTACGTGCATCAAAATCGCCATGTGCTAATATTG
This sequence comes from Bacteroidia bacterium, assembly GCA_034676125.1. Taxonomy (GTDB): domain Bacteria; phylum Bacteroidota; class Bacteroidia; order UKL13-3; family UKL13-3; genus UBA6183. The sequence goes on along the minus strand of JAUCCO010000157.1, from coordinate 1,425 downwards.
CTGAAGGGCATGGAAGATATCATTACCAAGAAAACATACAGTATTGTAGAATTGCTAGAGGTTCGTTATCTGAAACACTAAACCACTTAACTGATGCACTAGACGAAAACTACATTACACAAGATGAATTCAATCAACTTTCAAACCAAATACAATCATGTACTCGTTTAACCAATGGCTACATTAATTTTTTAGAGAAACAAAAAAAGAAATCTTAATAAATGGATGATGGTACTAACCAATAACCTTATTAACTAGTAATAAATAACTAAAATAATGATAAAAATATTAGCAAATGATGGCATTGATGCCAATGGAAAAAAAATATTAGAAGCAGCTGGTTTTAGTGTTGATACAAACAAAATTGCACAAGAAAACTTAGCTACCGAGTTAAATAATTATGATGCGATTTTGGTGCGTAGTGCAACAAAAGTGCGTAAGGATTTAATAGATGCTTGCCCTAATTTAAAAGTAGTTGGTCGTGGTGGTGTTGGGTTAGATAATATTGATGTTGCTTATGCAAAAAACAAAGGTATAACTGTAATAAACACACCTGCATCTTCAAGTGTATCAGTTGCCGAACTTGTATTTGCGCACATTTTTAGTGGTTCAAGATTTATACAAATTACCAACCGCGTAATGCCCGAAAAAGGTAATACAGAATTTGGTAACCTTAAAAAATCGGCAAGCAATGGTATTGAACTAAAAGGCAAAACCATGGGTATTTATGGCTTTGGACGAATTGGCCAAGAAGTAGCTAAAATAGCAATTGGTTTAGGTATGAAAGTTTTGGCTTTTGACCCATATGTAACTGTTGTAGATTTAAGTTTAGATTTACCTGGCCTAGGACAAAACTCGCGTATAAAAGTTAGCATTAACACCGTTAGCGAAGAGTCGGTTGTTAAACATTCTGATTTTATTACTTTTCACGTTCCATTTAACGAAGGTGATAAAGCTATTGTTGATACCGAAAAAATGGCAAAAATGAAAAAAGGTGTTGGCTTAATTAACTGCTCGCGTGGTGGTGTAATTAGCGAAACCGATTTACTTGTAGCATTAAACAGCGGACAGGTAGCATTTGCAGGCTTAGATGTTTTTGAGAAAGAACCTCCTGTTAACATGGCAATTTTGCAACATAGCAACGTAAGCTTAAGTCCACATATTGGTGGCAGTACTGTTGAGGCCCAAAACCGTATTGGTATTGAGTTGGCTGAAAAGATTATCGAGCATTTTAAGAAGTAAAATTTACTTAAATAGTTATTAAATAGGCTGCCTTATTCTGGTGGCCTATTTTTTTTGAGTTGATATGTAGTAATTTAAAAAATTAAATAGTTGAGCTTACGCGATATCAACTCTAATTTTATAAACCTAAATTAATCAATAGAAGATTTGAAAAATCGAACTACTTGATTTAGTTGGGTAAAT
>JAUCCO010000156.1:0-7643 GCA_034676125.1 Bacteroidia bacterium | reverse complement strand
GCTACTTTCAGTGCTTCTATTCCCAAATCTTCGTCTTGAATTTCATACAAAATCTTGTCACTTAGAAACGAAACTAAAAGTTCATCTGTGTCATAGTCGTATATGTCGGCAAGTTTCAAAACTACTTCTTTAGTGATTTTCCGCTCTCCACGCTCCATTTTGCTTAAAATCGCTACATCAATGTCGAGTAAAGCAGCAACTTTCCGCAATGGAAGTTCCTTTTCTTCTCGAATGTGTCTTAACTTTTCGCCTATTGTTTCTGTTGACATAATTCATATTGACATAATGTGTCAAAACTAGAGGGGATTTTTTGATTTGTCTCCATTTATTTCAAATTATTTTCAACATTCTTGTCGAGCGTTGGGAAATTGGCTCTTTTGCAAAACTTGAGTCGTGTGTCGGCTTGTGCGGTTTTGCAAATGTGCCAATGTGCGGATGGCCAAAATTATTTTTTAAAATGTGCGGTGGGAAAAATTTTTAAACCATTCGGGGCGGATTGTGTGTCGCCAAAGTCAATCCGTAAGTTTTTGTCAAGATGTCAAAGTTCGTTTTTCAGATGTCTGTTTTTTTGGAGCAAGGTCGTTCTTTAGGCTTGCTTACAACGTTTTTGGGCTTGGCGTTCGTGCGGGATTTCAGGGCATAAAACTGTCAACCCAGCACCAAAGTTGATTTGAAAAACTACACTTGAATTTAAGCACGTCACCCCGCATGACGCCAAACCCATGTTACCGGTTCGTGCTTCTTTTCTGTCGTGTTGTTGTCTGTCCATGTTGCAGTGTCTTTGTGCGTTGGCTTGGTGGCTCTTTTGCAAAACTTGGCTTTAGAATTGGCTTGTGCGGTTTTGCAAATGTGCCACCCAAAGGGATGATTATTATTCAAGTTGTTTTATAAATTGAATTGCTTTTTGTAAGTCAACATAACAATAGTAAATTATAGGTTTAGTACCTAAGCTTATTACACCATATCGGCAATCTCCTTTTTGTATTGGTGTCAACTCTATGTCATATGTAAAAGTAAACTTGATTTTATTTCTAATTCGCCCATTTTCCAGTTTGAATATTTTGTCAAAAATCACTTCATAAAAGTATGGCTTGGCAAGTTCCATTGAAATGCGACCAAATTCTTTTTCAGTTATTAAATCTTCAATGTCTAAATATTCAAAATTACCTTGAGGGATAGACAACGTTTGAGACAGATTAAGAAAGATACTATGCAAAAATTTATCGTTGAATTCCTGCAAAAACTCAGGATTTAATCCAATAATTGGATTAAACTTACTTCTAAAAGAAGTTGGAGAAGAATATGTGATATAGCTATTCATTTTCTGCGATGTAAAGTTCTTGTAGTTTCAAAAAATTCCTTTTGTAAACTGTTATTTTTGAATTTGTAAACAACTGATTTAGATCAATTACTTCTTCAAAATCTATTTCATTATCATCAAAAAAATAGGGTATCCAAAACTCTGAAAATGTCCAGCTTCCAGCATAGTTCAATTGTACAGCCATTTCATATACGAGTTGCTTTTTTATGTCTAGTTTCCTTTCATCTGATAAACTTCTTGCACAGCAGGTTTCTTCTGTTATGTATTTGTAGTCTATAATATCAAAATTAAATATGCATGGCTTTTTCTTCATTAATTCACGAACACCATTGAACTTTGAGAAATATTTGTTTACACGTTCTAAGAATTCGTCTTTATCTTCTGCTCTTATAAATTTGTTTCTTTCATCGCTTGGGTCACTTCTGTATCTTGGGTTTCTGTTGAGAAACTCATTATATAGTTCATCAAGCTCATAAAATTCGTGATTTCTGCTTTTAGGAAATAGCTTTAAGTTTTGACCATTCCACTCCCAAGTCTTTATTGAATAAATTTTTTCAAAATGTTCTTTGCCAATCGTTCCGTCAAAATTTGTATAAACTAAGTCTGGACGCAATTTTCTTCTCTTATCACTATGAGAATTTATTTGCAAATAAAACGGACTATCAAATTCGTTAAATGTCTCAATTACACCTAGTCGGTCAGCAAATAATAGCTGTGTTTCTAAAAGCCTACTCTTGGCTTCCGCAAAACAAAGCTCTTCCCATAAAACCGCAAAGTTTGAAATACCCCATACATTGCCTTCTTCGTCTTCTGGGTTTTCATTTTCACCGTATAGAAATTTATAAATTGCATCATAAAAATGCCAATAATCACTGTCTTTGTATGGAGTTGTTCTGTCTATTTCATCTAAAACGTCTTTTAAAATGGCAATCGTTTCTTCAAAAGTTTCTTCCTCGAAAATTGAGCTTTCATGAGTTAAATATCTTTCTCTAAATTCAGTTGAAAGTGTTTTTACCCTATTGCTCTCAATAGCTTCTTCTAGAGCTTGTTTAATCTCAGAATAAATGAAACAAAACAGCTCTACAATTGTAGGACTGTCTGTATCGATAATTTTTTTTGGAAACTCCATTTCATCAACGAAAACAGTTTCTTCATCAATAAAGATTGCTTTGTGTAAGTAGCGATGAATTTTTGTATAATCAACTTCATTAGTCCTTGATAACTTATTTTTTATTGTTAGAATTAACAACTCGTTATAAGCGTCAAGGATTGCATCTAACATATTGAGTTTTGAGTAAGAGATTGTTTCCCCGTCTTTTCCTTCTAATGAATATCCATTCTCTAATTCACTAAATCCATCAAGTTGGTTTTCATCTGATAGCTTCCTTTTTTCCTCGAAAAATTTTCTATATGTTTTATATGTTCTAAAAAAAAGATTTTTTACAGCCGAATACTTTTCGGCTGGGAATTGCTGAAAACCTTTTGGCAATTGGAACTCAAATTTATCGGTGTCTTTATTTTTCTTTATCCCGACAAAAGTGTCTTGCCATTCGGTTGATTTATATGAGAATGTAAGTTCTTTTAGGTTCAGCATTAGTAGCCTATTTTTTTTATGATAGCTGCATTAAACTCTTTGTAAAATCTTACAAAATCACCAAACGTTACTAATTCATTTTTAGCAATTGGATTGTTTGCTCTTAAAGGACTTGAATTTAATAATTCCAAAAGTGGCTTCTTTTCATTTGAAAACACACTATCCCACAAGAAGAACATTAATTTGTTTCTAATTGCTTCGTGTTGAATTGTGTCTCCTTTTATGAAATAGTAACCAATTTGTTTGTCTTCAATTCTTCTGATTTTGTCTGAATGGCTTTTGATAAAGTCATTAATAGCATCAACCATTTTTTTCCAAAGGTCTCTATTAATTGTTCTCAATTGACTGTCAATATCTTTAAAATAATTCGCTGCTGGTGGATTAATATCTATAAACTCCCAATCCCAACGTCTTTTAAAGGCACTATCCATAAAGTAAATTGAATTGTCAGAAGTGTTCATTGTGCCAATTATTGAAAGATTTGGTGGAATTTTTACTTTTCTATTAACTAAGTCAAAATTTAAATAAGGTATTTTATCCTGCAAAGATTTTAATTGTTTTAGACCATCGTGAGGACGAAGTTTGTATTCATCTATCTCGCCTTTGTTGTCGTATGTGAACTTTACTCCAATTAGCTCTAGCAATTTCAGGAATTCAAGCTGAGTAATGTTTATGTCGTAACTACTCCATCCATCGTCTTCTCTGTCTAATAATTGGAAAACCGTACCAAAGATTGCAGCTGAATTTCCCCTGTTTATTTCGTCAATTACTAACACAACATTTTGAATTTCTCCTGTCAGCTGTCCGTCCTTGTCATAAGCTTCGTGAATGTTTTTTAACGCTTTTGCTAATGCAATTAAAAAATGTCCTTCAAAGAACTTGTATTCGACCTTGCCGTTATCTTTTGTGTGTGGAACTAATTTGCCTAAAAAGTCACCATATGTATATTCGGGATGAAATACTGTCTTGATTTTGTTTTCAGACGAAGTTATTTTAAGTGTGTTTGGAATTAATTCCTTGTCAACCTTGTGGCTTTTTCCTGTTCCTGGACTGCCAAATAGAATTTTCTGTATGTATGCCATCGTTTTTTTATGCAAAGTTAAATTTTAAATAATGTCTTGGTTAAGTGTGTCGGAGCAAAAGCAAATGTGGTGCAACTGTGTGTCGGCTTGAGGGTGGCGTTGCACCTCTTTTGATTTTGCTGAAGCGTTGGCTTGTCTTTTCATTTTTCTTGTCGTTTTTGTGTTGCACTGTCGTCTTTTAGCATGACCGGTAACTTGTTTATATGCGCTACTCTCTAGCATGTATTTACCCAAATTTGGGTAGATACGCGCTATTGGGTGCGGCTTATTAAAATGCAATTTATTCGTTTTTATTTATAAATTATCAAACCGGCTTTTTATTTTCCGTACACTTTTTGCGCTTACGTGAATATACACAAAAAGATGGCCTTCGTGAATGAGGTGTTTCAGTAAATACTGCATAAAAACAAAAAAGCAATCCTTTTGGAGACAACCTTCTTATACCGATTGTAATTATTTTTTAGAAGCAAGCTATAAAATAATTTTACAATGGTAATGCCAATGCTACATGAAAATAGTTCAATTAGGCCCAAGCCTAATTTGTACTATATTGAATGTGCTTTCGGTATTAAAAGCCTTTTAAAAATTATTTAAACAGCGGCCGTAAATTGTATTTATTACAAATGGAGTTGTAAAACAAGATTTCGTGTTACTGTATTTGAACCCAAATTACGCATTGGAAATGCATAATCGATAAAGAAACTGTAAATTAGTTTTATGCAAAACTGCTAACATTTTCTTTGCCGAGGCTTCGGCACGGGATTAACCCAACTAAATCAAGTAGTTCAATTTTTCAAATCTTCTATTGATTAATTTGGGTTTAAATAACAATTATTTTGTGGTAATAAAGTTGCCGAAAAAGAAACTTTATATCAGTAATTAGTTTAAACGTGCTAACAGTTGAGCAAAGATTTTGGCTGGTTGGTATGTAACTTTCAAAAGCTCAACCGTGCTGGTGGTTGAGCAAAAATTTTAATTAATTAATATGTGGTTTCAACAGCTCAATCGTGCTGACGATTGAGCAAAGATTTTGATTGGTTGGTGGTTTAAAAAACTCAATCGTGCTGACGATTGAGCAAAGATTTTGGTTGGCTGGTATGTAACTTTCAAAAGCTCAACCGTGCTGACGATTGAGCAAAGATTTTGGTTGGTTTGGTGTGTGGCTTCAATAGCTCAAACGTGCTGACGATTGAGCAAAGATTTTGATTGGTTGGTATGTTACTTCAAAAGCTCAACCGGGCTGACGATTGAGCAAAGGTTTTGGTTGGTTGGTATCTGGCTACTTCAAAAGCTCAACCAACTGACGATTGAGCAAAGACTTTGATTGGTTGGTGTGTGGCTGCAAAAGCACAAACCCTTGAGCTATTAATTTATCAACTTACTTACTTTAACATCCTTTTCAAGCTTTGGCCTCCATTTATCTTGGCTCGACATGGTATCACAAATTTTTTCATGAAAATAAACTTGATACCATGTTTGTTTCTGAAAATCGCATATATTTTTATACACTTTTTCAGAATGAATCATAAGCTTTTTGATGAACTCTTCTTGTGGTTCGCGGTGGTTATTTATAACTTGGCTAAGCCTAATTGGTGTAATATTAATATCGTGGGCAAAAGTGTTTCTGGTGGTATAAATTGTATCAACGTATGCTTTTAAAAATTTAGCAAAATAGTTTTGATTATCATAGATAGGTTGCTTAATAAATTCTTCCATTTTTAACTTTAACTGAATTAATTTAGCACGAATAATTTCATCAGGATTTAAATTCTTCATCCTCATTAATCGCGCTTGCATTAATGTTGCCGCATCTGATTCCTTTTCTTTTTTAGATTTATATCTTGAATCTAAACCGTATTCAGCATCTTCAATAAGAGCATTACTTATTATTTTATTCATGGTCGTATAAATTAATTAAATCTAATATCTCTGGCACTTCTAAACTTAGTGTTAAACCGGTTAACGACATTTTATATTTGTGCATATAATATTGTGCAATTTCACTTTTTGGCCTTAATGATATACATGCGTATTCAGCATAATCACTAACTGCAATTTTTGCAGCATGGGTTAGTAGGTTTCCCGCTATTTTATCATATTGTTTGTCGCTGCCTTTATTAACTTTCAACACCGTAAGTAGCCTAATGTGTACCCTCCACTCTTCTGGAATTCTTTCTAATGAAATTAGTCCCAAAATTTCGTTTGATCCCACAATCCGTAATTTATAAACTTCATATTCACGTTCAACTTTCCAGTCAAAATAAAAATTCTTTTTTGTTAGCAATTTATAATCAACATCCTCTACGAGCAATATTTCAACCTGATGGTTTATTCCTGAAGATGTTTCTATAACATTCATAAAAGCAAATGTACAAAATAGTTTCCCAAAAACGGAAACTAAAATAAGATTTCGTGTTACTGTATTTGAATTGCAATTATTTTATGGTAATAAAGTTGCCGAAAAAGAAACTTTACATCAGAGTTTAGATCAACCGTGCTGACGATTGAGCAAAGATTTTGGTTGGTTGGTGTGTGGCTTTAAAAGCTCAAACGTGCATACTATTGAGCAAGGATTTTGTTAAACACCAGAACCATCTAGTTACTTAATGTTTTCAGGCAAATGCATTACTTTCCAATTTGTCCAATGGTGTTTATTCAATTCTTGCATCAGTTGTAAACACGTCAAGTAGGTTTAGTGTTGGAAGTATGTGGCCATTAAAGTTGGTGCCCTCGGTTTTTGCATGTAAAATGCCTCTAGCCGTACCTACAGTAATTACAGCTAAATGGGTTATAAATCCCTTCGGAATTACAAGCACATTTGTTTCTGTTTCTTGAAATTTATTCCAAGATTTTTCTTCAATTTTAAAATGGCAACTGCATTCTAAAATAAGTATTGCTTTACCTTCATCAACAAATTTCGATACAAATAAAAGAGATACCACTTTACTATTGTCGTCTTTACCTACATCAAAATTTACGGTAAATTCAAGTGGCTTATTGGTGTCAAATTTAGGCTCAACAATTGCAAACTGTTCGGTTCTAATACCAATTAATTGGAATCCTATTTGGTTGTTATTATCCATATTATGCAGCTAATGCAAAGTTGTTTTCGTTTTCAGTTTTATATTCGAAACTATCGCGTACTTCTAATTTAGCTTCAGTTGCTATTTTTTTATACTTCGGTTTATCAAAAGGAAAAGATGTGCTTGACGACTTTACCGATTCGCTTTGGTATTGATAAGATTCCACTTTTATTAAAGAAATCTCTAAGATACTTTCAATTCTGGCTATAGTTTCTAAAGTAAGGTTTTCGTGTCCTTTAAGTATTTTATTAACATACTGTGGTGTTACATTAAGTTTTATGGCAAGCTCAACTTGAGTAATTTTTCTTTCGCGTAAATTTTTTAAAATAGTTACAGCAATACGCATAGATGTTTTTAACCATGCTCTATTTGCTTTAAGGTAAGCAATACGATCATGCACTTTTGAAGTTTCGTTATTTATTAAGTCTTTAAAATTCTTCTTTGTCATAGTTTTTATTCGTTATTTAATTCAAAAAATCCGTCTATGTCTGTAATTCCTTGTTCTATCAGGTAATCTCTCACTTTATTTAGGTTAACTAATTGCTTTTCTTTTCATATATGAT
>JAUCCO010000155.1:0-7784 GCA_034676125.1 Bacteroidia bacterium | reverse complement strand
AGTTTCGCTTAAAGTAACATTATCAAAAGTGCGCAACCCTATTATGATTAACCATAACGTTATTAAAAATGATAAACTTAACGAGGGTAAATTATATTTTAATAAAATGGTATTAAACCAAACCGCAATAAATACACTTAGCACAGTAGCCACCAAAAGCAATACTATAAATGGCAGGTTAAGTTGGTATTGTGCACCAAGCACCAGCCCAATCATTAAGGCATTGTAACTGTATGTGCCATATCCAATGCTTGTTCTGTTTAATCCAATCCAATACGAAAAAAGCAAACCAGCAAAAGTTGCTATTGCCCCACCTACACCCATAATTGGATTGATAAATGAAGACAATAACAGCAGCCAAGCAAACACTTTACTATCTGCAAAAAACAATTGCGAATAGCTATTTATAAATCCGTTGGCAAATAATTTTAAGGTTTTTTTCAAGTGTAAATTTTAATTTTTATTAGTTAACTGATGAGTTTTTAAATACTCGGGCATTACTTCATTTGCTTCAATGTTATCAATGGTTTCGGGCTTACGTATTAAGTGTGCTTTTCCATCAATTCCTAAAATAACTACTGCTGGCCGCATGGCAATAAATTGCATCCATTGGGTCATGTTATAAGCACCAACAGTGTGCACCACTACTTGGTCGTTTTTCTTTAAAGGAGGTAATGTAATTTGACTTCTAACCACATCAATATTCATACATAATGGGCCGTAAAGTACGGTATCTTCTGTATACGAACTAAAATCTTGTGCAGGGCTAATTTTATGATCATACCAAAATGAAGTAAACAAAATATTTACGCCAAAATCCATAATGGTAGCTCTTCTGCCATCACTTAATCTTTTATTGGCCAATACACTTCCAAGTAAATAACCTGCTTCATCAATTAATGCCCTGCCTGTTTCTAAAATTAACAAGGGTAAATCTTCTTCAATAAATCCAGCGTTTAATAATGCAGTGGTTATTGCCTCTGCAAATTGATCAAAAGTAGGAGTGGTATCTGTGCCAGGTAAAAACGAACCTTTTAACGTATTTTTAGATGCAAATCCTCCGCCCATATCAATGTATTGCATTGTTTTGCCAAACTTCTTTTTTACGCCTAAAACTAAATCAGCAAGTTTATAAGCAGCAGTGGCGTATGCTTGAGGTGATAACATAAAAGTACCAATATGGCAATGCACACCAACCAACTCGAGCCTATTGCCTAAAATTATTTTATTAATGGCATCCCATGCTTGTCCGTTTTCGTAATTAAAACCAAACCTATCCCACATTGGATAAATACCAGTATCCATATTTACACGAATAGCCACATTGGGTTTTTTATTTAATGCTTCGGCAAGTTCAGTTAGCTTGTATAACTCATCTAAATGATCAATATGTATGAGCGAATTATTGTTTATCGCATTGCGCAAATCTTCATCACTTTTATCAGGTCCATTAAAAATAATTTTATTTCCAGGTACACCATTATTTATTGCTTTTTGGTATTCAAAACCAGAAACTACTTCGGCCCACGAACCTTCTTGATGAAAAATATTACATACCGCATTAATGTAATTTGTTTTGTAACTCCAAGCAAATTGTACTTTTGGATAACGGGTTTTAAAAGCGCGCACCGCATCTTTGTATGTGTTTCTAATAGTTTGTTCGCTTAATACAAAAACAGGCGAGCCAAACTCTGCAATCAAATCTTTTACTGCAAAACCATCAATGTGGCTAAGTGGCGAATAGGCTGTTTTAGTGCCAAATTTATTCATTATGCCATTATCAATACGTTGTATTAATGGGCGTTCGTATGCTTCTTTTTTCATGCTAAATTTTTTATTAATTACAATTCGCCAAGTGTGGTTATGGTTTCAAACTCTTTAAGGTCTACTATTTTATCATACGAGTATCGTATAAACATTTTGCCTGATGTATAATTTTCAAATGGTTTTACATCTTCGCCTAAGGCCAATTGTACCAATGCTTCAGGATGATTTTGTCCGGCACCAACGGCTAAATAAACCCAAGCTGGAAAACGCGGATTGATTTCTATTAAGTAATATTCGTTCTTGTTGGTTTTAATCATTTCTAACTCAAAACCACCTTGCCAATTATTGCCTTTAACAATTTTTTTTGCCAGTGCCATTAGTTTTTCGTCTTCAAGTGCTATACCTGCCCAAGCTTTACCTTTATCGGTAATATAAGTTTTTCGCATGGGCACTGCACCTATTAAATTTCCTTTTCCATCGCCCAATCCAGTAAGGTTTACTTCTGTACCTGCGGTATATTTTTGTATGATAATTGGAAGCCCCCACTTGCCACTAATTTTATTAAAATATGCAATGGCTTGCTCTGGCGAGTAGGCCACAGATGCATCATAAAATTTACCTTTTACCACAAGCGGATAACCAAACTCGTGTGCTAATGAATTAATCTCGGCAGTGCTATTTATTTGTTTGCTTTTAGGAACATTTATGCCATACTTTTCTCCAAACTGATCTAGCGCCCATTTTTGTCTTTCTTCAAACTGTGCTAAAGTTGGTAAAAAAGTATGTATTTGCATTGATTTTAATGCGGCTTGAAGTTGAATAAAGTTATACAACTCAGCATCAAAATTTGGAATAATTACATCTAGTTTTTCTTGTTGATGGATATAAGCAATTCTGTTTAGTAACACATCTTGCCCAGTTGATGGTAAAGGTATTTGATACGATTTATCAACTAAATCATGCATGTAAATTCCAGGTTCCATCGTATCGTATGATAAACCAATAATACGCACATCAAATAGCTTGCTGTCGCGCAGTGCTCTTATAACAGGAATTCCTGGTCCGGGGCTATCAATATTGTTTAACCCTGTAACTGCAATGGTAATTTTACGCTTGCTCATGTAGCTCGGTTATATTGTATTGTTCAATCATTTTTAAAAAATCATAAAGGTCTTTTTCAATTGTTTCCTTATCGGTTTGATAATGGTTTAACAAGGCCTTTTTTATTTCATCTTCTGATAATCCGCTTTGTAATTCTCTTAGTATTTTTAAACCAATTGGGTTTACCGAAAACGAATCACCAGTATTTGGATTGAACACAAAACCCGAGTTACTTAATGCTATATTTTTTAATACTTTCATGTTTATTTTAGGTTACAATGGAGTTAAGGTAATGGTTGTTGGTTTGGTAATGTTGGGCTCATTCCGCTGTGGCCAGGTTCGCGCATTATCATCCGTGTAACTTCATCAATTATCACATCAAAATGTTGTTGCTGCTCTGGCGTACAAATGGCCCTTAATTTTTTAAAATGCGTAAAAGTTAATCGCTCCAGTTGTTCTTCGTTTCGCATAATACTAGCAATATGGTTAAAGGTAGTAACCGAATCGGTTTCGTTATTTTTTAGTAAATCATACATGGAATTTTTTTCTTCCCTAATGTTTTTCCTTAAAACCATAATTTGCTCAAAGTGCTCTTCGCGCAAGGCTTCAAAAAATACTTGTTGCTCTTCGTTTAACTTAAGCTTGCTTACAATAAATTCGTTAGAACGATTACTGTGCGAGTTATTAGCAGTAAACGAAAATGTTTTAAAGTCAACATAGCGCCAAATGCTGGCAAGTGTGGTTACATTTAATACAGTTAACAACACTACTAGGGTAAGTAATAATTTAGTTTTATCTATTTTCATACCTAATAAATTAATTGGTCTATTTCGTCATTTCCAAAATACTCAATGGCCATTTTTTGTAACTCAACATGCTCGTTAATTGCAGGCGTGGTTTTGTGGGTAACAACCCAAACTGTAAAGGTATTTATTGAAATAATTAATACTACCGCAAAAGTTAAGCGTGCAAGCCAAACACCCGAGTAATAAACTGGGGCTGGCATTGTTGATTTTAATTGATGAATTATTTTAGCATATAAAAATGGCGAAGCTTCTGCTCGTTTTATTCCATCAATGCTTTTTAAACTTTTATCTATTAAAGGTTGATTTAAATTTCCCATTACAACATTAGAAGAAGTATTTTGGGAATACTTGCGCCATGTTGTAAATTATTTTTGTAATAACTATATAATGAGGTTTTTAAATTTTTATTTGCCCTAAACAATAACGCCTCTACACTTGATACCGAGTTGTTCATAATGGCAGCAATTTCCTGATTAGATAAACCTTCAATTTTACTTAAGGTAAAAGCCGTTTGCTGGTTTTGTGGTATTTGTTTAATGGCAAAAAATAAAGCTGCTGCATGTTCTTTATTTTCAAGTGCAATTCCCGGATGATTAAAATGTGGGGAATCATGTATAAGTTCATTCTCTGAATTAAAAAGCGAGGTAACAAATGCAAAACGTTTTTTGCTTTTTTGCTTTTTAAGGTGGTCGTAACATTTGTTTAAGGTAATTTTATAAACCCAGGTTTTAAGCGAAGCTTCTTGTTTAAATTTCCCAATAGATTTATATATTTCAATAAATACTTCTTGAGTATTGTCTTCGGCTTCTTGTTTATGTTGCAATAAACTTAATGAGGTGTTGTAAACAATATCAGCATAATTTGTATAAAGCAATTTAAAGGCAGATTCATCACCATTTAAAACACGGTTTATTAAATCATTCTCATCAAGCATTTATAAAATTATAGAATTGTTTGGTGCTGCAATGTGTGTATAATTAAATCTAAAATCAATATAAATAAAAAATGACCACATATAGTGGCCATTTTCCCTCGTAGTAAAGTTAATATTTAGCGTTGTACGATATCGTTTTCGGTGGTATATAACAATGCCACTAAATCTGTTACTAATTGTGCATTATTGGCTGATGTAACTCCATTTTGTGCTAATCCTGAACCAATATCACCAACAAATTTATCAAAATCTGCTTTGTTAGCTTTCATGCCCATGCGGTTATGTTTAGCTGGGTCGTGCGCATCTTTCATGCTTTTACCATTGTATGCATAAGCGGTATTTTTACTACCGGTTGCAGTACAAAAAAAGTCGGTTAAGTTTTCGCTAAGTGCGCTTAATCCTGTTGTGTTTCCCATGCCTAATTCTGCAAATAATACTGGGAAATATTTTTGTAATTGGGTGTCAGCAGCAATCACAAATATCGAACTATCTACAACTGCTCTTAAGGTTAGTCTACCTTGTTCTATTTGTGTTCCGGGGTTGCTAGGGTCGTTAACCATTGTAGTGCCACCAACACGAGTATATAAAGTTGGTGCATCATTAGTTTTAGCTGGTGCTGGTTCTTCATCTTTTTGGCATGATGTGATTGCCATTGCGGTAAATAGGCCAAATGTGGCCAGTAATACGTACTTTTTCATTGTGTTTTTTGTTTAAGTTGTAGTTAAATATTAAAGTTTTTTGGCAAGTGCTAAAGCCATTTTACTTACTAAGTTTTTTTCGTAACCAGCAGGACATCCATTTTGTAAATCGGCAGCAGTTACTGTATATCTTTTAGCTTTTAGGCCTGTATGTTTTGTAATGGCATTGGTTATTACATTAGCAGATAAAACCTCTGGATTGTGAGAATAAACAAGGATGTTATTTTGTTCGTTTACAAAAGCTCCATCCACACCAGGAAGGCTAAGCACCATTTGTTTAATTTTTTGTGAATTGTTATGATTTAAATTATCAATAAAATCAATTCTGCTTAATTGGCGGTTTCTGTTATCATTTGTTTTCGATTTTTTTATCATCGCAATATGTATTACCAATACGGCAAATAATACCACAAACAGTGATGAGCTAATGGCTAGTATGGTTAGTATTCTTTTACGCATTTTCATAATTTTATTTGTTTGAAAGGATATACGTGAAAAGTTTTAGTTTGGATTTAATGACATAAAAAAAATAGGCTGTCTTAAAAAAAGACAGCCTATTTTATAATAGTATTATTTAAAATTACAGTTAACTTATCATATCAAACCCAACATAAGGAACCAATGCTTTTGGAACTTTAATTCCTTCGGGTGTTTGGTTGTTTTCTAGTATTGTAGCTAAAATACGTGGCAATGCTAATGCGCTTCCATTTAAAGTATGCACCAATTGGTTTTTACCATCTTTGGTTTTGTAACGACACTTTAATCTATTCGCCTGAAAGCTTTCGAAGTTTGAAGTTGAACTCACCTCTAACCAGCGTTGTTGTGCTGCGCTATATGTTTCAAAATCGTATGTTAATGCCGATGTAAATCCCATATCGCCACCGCACAAACGCAAAATACGATAGGGTAGTTCAAGTTTTTCTAATAAACCTTGTACATGTTTTACCATTTCATCTAAAATAGCATACGATTGCTCTGGAGTTGCAATTTGTACAATCTCAACTTTCTCAAATTGGTGTAACCTATTTAGCCCACGAACATGAGCGCCCCAGCTTCCTGCTTCTCTTCTAAAACAAGGTGAGTATGCAACATTTTTAATGGGCAACTCTTCTTCTTTTAAAATTACATCACGGTAAATATTGGTAACAGGAACCTCGGCAGTTGGTATCAAATATAAATCATCCACTTGTGCATGGTACATTTGTCCTTCTTTATCGGGTAATTGGCCAGTGCCAAATCCACTTGCAGCATTAACCAAAAACGGAGGAACAATTTCTTCGTAGCCAGCTTTCATGGCTTCATCTAAAAAAAAGTTTACTAAGCCACGTTGCATTCTTGCGCCTTTGCCTCTGTAAACAGGAAAACCCGCACCAGTAATTTTAGTACCCAATTCAAAATCAATTAAATTGTATTTGGTAATTAATTCCCAATGTGGTACAGCGCCATCAGCAAGCACCGGAACCTCACCATTTTGGTAAACGTTTAAGTTTTCTTCGGGTGTTTTACCTTCAGGTACTATACTATTTGGTGTATTAGGTAAGGTAACTAGTTTTGCAAAAAGTTCTTCTTCTAATTGTTTAGCAGTTTCTTATAATTGATTAACCGACTCTTTTAAATTAGCCGATTGTGTTTTTAAAACTTCCGCCTCATCACGCTTGCCACTTTTCATTAACTCGCCAACTTGCTTAGCAATTTTATTTGCTTCGGCTTGGTTGGTTTCCATTTGTTGTTTGGCAGCTCTTGCTTTTTCATCAAGCGTAATTACCTCATCAACCACAATGGCAAATGCAGGGTTACGTTTGTTTAAACGCTCTTTTACCTCTTGGGTGTTTTCTCTTAATACCGCTAGTTGTAACATATTAAATTACGTTGCTTGGGTGTAATAATTTAAGGCCTAACCTTTAAATTTATGCTTCGTTAATAATCACTTTTTCCATCACATCACCTTGACGTATGGCATCAATCACTTCTAAACCTTCTACCACTTTACCAAAGCAAGTGTGGTTTCTATCTAAGTGTGCAGTATTGGTGCGGCTGTGGCAAACAAAAAATTGTGAACCGCCTGTGTTTCTTCCAGCATGTGCCATTGATAAAACACCTTTATCATGGTATTGATTTTCGCCAGTTAACTCACAATCTATATTGTAACCTGGGCCACCATTACCAATGCCATTTGGGCATCCACCTTGTATTACAAAATCAGGAATTACACGGTGAAATGTCAAGCCATTGTAAAACCCGCTTTGGGCTAATTTTATAAAATTAGCAACTGTATTAGGCGCATCTTTTTCGAAAAATTCAATTTTCATAACACCTTTTGCGGTGTGTATTTCAGCTGTTTTAGTCATAATATTTTTTGTTTAAGGGACTGCAAAAGTACACTTTTATAATTAAAAAGAATACTGGTAATACATGCTTATGTATCGTATGTAAGGTTGCCTGTTTTTTCGATTAGTTTTTTATCGCTATATTTAGCCT
>JAUCCO010000154.1:0-7873 GCA_034676125.1 Bacteroidia bacterium | reverse complement strand
TCCACCATCTTTGCTCACATTTGCCCAATCAATCTGACTTGGATATGGGTTGCCAACTAAGTTCCAACCATCATCAGCAGGTGTTGCTGTATTTTGATAATCTAAATTTACAACCACATCACCACTATTAATAGTTCCTTCAAAGTCTATTACATTATTATTTGGTGCAATACTGGTATTGGTTAATGATGTAGTTTGGTCTCTTGTACCTCTATAAAAAACCAACATGCCAACACCCGATGAAGGCAAACTCGTGCCAATAGTTGCAATACTGGCCCAGCCTCTTGTGCCTGTTTCTTGCCATAACCTAATTGATGATGTTGGGCCAGCAATATCAAACCCATTGCCTATACCGCCCGGACCAGAAATTAAAATATCATCACTAAACTGCGCATAAGTTCCACCACTTATTGGGCTAGACATTGCGCGCCAAGTTCTTAATTGTGGTATGCCTGGCCTGTTTAATGAAAGTGCACTTCCTCCGTTTATCCATCTTTGCACGGTTACATTTCCAGTAACACTTGCACCAGTAATTAATTCAGCAATGCGCCCAGTATTTCCTGTTGATAGCAAGGTTAAATTTCCACCACTTGCCAATTCGCCAGCAGTTACGGTTACAGTTCCGTTTTCTGAAATTAAAACTGCATTGCCTATTGAAATTGTTTCAGCAGTTCTGTTAATATTTAAGCTGTTTAATTTATTGGTTGTGCCTGGTGTTGTTTGATCAAAAAATAACGATGTACTTCCTGTTCCGTTTAAAGTAAGTGTTCCACCGTTAGTTCTAATTGTTCCAGTTGTTCTGCTAATGTTTCCACTTACTGTTAATGTGTTCGATGCAATATCAAGTGTGTTTGCCGCTAAAGTTAAATCACCCAAAACAGTTAAATTGCCTGTTAATAATGTAGTGCCGCTTGGCAAAGTATAATTGGTTAATGTGGTTGGTATGATAAAGTTTGAAATTGTACCGCCATAATGAATTACCGAACCAGTTGAAGCAAATAATAACACATTGTTTGCATCTAAGTTATTTGCAAGCAATGATAAATCGCCAGTTATGGTTATTGCGCTATCTAATTTTATTCCTCCAGTGCTGTTTGATGTAAAGTTTTTTACTGTACTTGTAAATAACGATGCAGGTAAGGTTAATAAACTACTATTGGTAAAATCTAAAGTGCCCGTACTTGCATCTATCAAACCTAAACTACGGGTGGGCGCAGTGCCTGCAAATGTTAAAGTATTTGCTCCTAATGCTAACGTTCCATTTGTTAAAGTTAAACTCCCGTTAATGGTGCTATTGCCAGTGGCTGTAAGGCCAGCAGCATTGTTTATGGTTAAGTTTTTATAATCAGTTCTACTACTTAATGTTTGTGCTCCGCTTCCATTATATACAATAGTAGAGTTTGCTCCTAATGTAATTGTTGGGCTATTGGTGTTTATAATTGTAGTGTTTATTAATCCACTAAATCCATTGGTATTTGCAGTTTTTAAAATGCCATTTATTATTGTATTCCCACTGGTATTAAATGCAAGGGTTTTATCGTTTGCGGTCAAATTTCCAGCAGTGGTAATTTGCAATGTATTTAAACCAGTAACATTACTCGCAAGTGAGGCTTCACCTGCAATTACTGCATCTAAAATATCACCACCAACATTAGTTAGAGTTGTAGTTGGGTTGGCAATAATATTAATATCATCTAAACCAAATTCATCTCTACTGCCGCTACCCGCTAAGTCTGCGCCACTCCACTTTAGGTAATAATAACCTGTGGCAGGAATATTAATGCCTGTAATTTTTAGCACACGGTAATACATTTTCCAACCTAATGCATCGGCTGATTGTGTAGATGAAATATCTAAATCTGTAATATTATTATAAGTAACATCATTTAAGCTATGCGAAAAATTAAATGAACTGCTTCTGCCTTGGTCGTTTCTTACATATACTTTATACGCAATGTTTAATGAAGTAACATTATCACCAGTTGTATTTTGTAGTTTAAGTGTTATGCTACCTGGTGCCCAATCATTACTTGTAGGTTGTATGCCTAAAGTTTTATTTCCACCAATATCAAAACTATAAATTCCACCAGTGGATACGGCAGTTGCTGAATTACCAACTGCAAAATCTCCGGTTATTTTTGTATCACCAAAAGCCAATGTTCCATCACTCATACCAGTAACTGCCCATGCATTTGAGTTTAATTGCCCAGCACTTGGTGTTGGTGAAAATCCTGCACCTGCAAAAGTGCCTTCATTTACACCAGTTAAGGTATTGTCAAAATCAATGGTATATGAAGTATTTGTGGCTGATAATTGCAAACCAGCAGTTGGATTTGATGTAATATCAAAACTACTACTTGCTGCCGTTGAAGTTAATCCAGTAGCACTTCCAATTAATGTGTTATTGGTAGCAGTAGCATCAAAATATAAATTACTAAAAGTTGCCAAACCAGCAATTGCAGCAACTGTTTTTGTAGCGCTTGGATGTATTGTTGTACTACCCGAATTTACATTTAAAGTTACATTTGCTACAAAATTTAAATCTAAGTTATTATTTAAATCTGTTGCATTAATAGTAATTGAAGGAGCTACTGCAACACCAATATTAGCATTGCTTGGTTGTTGCACAAAGTTTAATTGTGTGGCTACAACAGCTAATACATTTTCTATATCATTTGCAGTTGTAAATGCTGTAAAGTTTGTTTTTTCTGAACTAGTTCCATCACTAACAGTGGTAAAATTTCCGTTAGAAAGTTGAAACACAAAATCGTCTCCATCATCATTGCCAGTTCCTAAAATTTCATTTAATGATATTCTTAGTGACAACGTTTTTGTACCATTATCAGCCACAGAAATATTTAAACCAGTAAATTCCATGTTAGCCATTGCAATGCTACTAGCCGTTGCAAGTAATGTTGTGCCATCAAATAATCCTGCAGTTTTTATAGCAGTACTCCAATTTATTGCATTGGCTGCTGGAGCAGTAAACTTAATGGCCGAAACTTTAGTTGGCAAATTATCTAAATCATTTAATCCACTTCCGCCATCACGTATGGTAACTTGCCAAACTTGCACACCTGTTGAAGTGGTTAATGGCGCAACATCATTTATTAATGATGATATGGTTGCTGGCGAAGAAGCTGCAACTGCAACCACATCTGATAAGTTAGAAACCGTTGTGGCATTAGCTGTAACTATTGTGCTTGCTGTATAATAATTTCTGGTTGCGGCATTGGTTCCATCCCAACTAAAAGGAATTATGCTGAAATGATAATTAGTTTGTGCAGAAAGTGACGTTATGGTTTTAGTAGTGCCCGAAGTTGTGGTTTCTATTGCTGCTACGGTTGCATCACCAATGGCATTTCCTATGCTATAATTTGTTGCATCAGTTGGCAAACCTGTTGGGGCCGAGCCTTGTTTTAATAAAATTAAATACCCACTTGCATTGGTAATGGTATTTGCAGCACCATAAGTAAGTGCAATTGATGTTGCCGATGCTGCACTTGCTACTAAACTTGCCGGATGTGCAGTTGGTTCGGTTGATAAGGTAAAGTTTACTCCACTTGATACGCTTGTTATCTTGTAATTATTATTTGCACCACTACCATTAAAACTAAACACCCGATATCGATATTCGGTACCAGCACTTAAGCTACTTTGCACCACTGTTAAACTAGTACCAACATAAACTACGGTGCTACTTCCTATTGCATCGCTTACACTATAACTTATGCCATCTGTAGGGTTTGATGGTGTAGTTGCTACATCTCTTATTACAATATATCCATCGGGTGCTGGAGATGCAGCCGTCCAATTAACCGTAAACGCATTTGTAGTAGTACTTGTAAATGTTGGTGTGCCAGCATTTGCAGTTGGTTCGGTTGTAATAGTAGTTTGGTTACTAGTTGCGCCAGGAGTTAAATAATAAGTATAAATGCCACTTCCATTATATTCAAAAATGGCTACATGGTAAACAGTATTTGCAGTTAAGTTTGATATAGAAACAGAAGTTCCCGAACCTGCATACACAATTTTATTATCACTGCTAGGGCCAACACCTGTGCCTGCTGTAAAATTATTGTTGGCGGTATAAGTTCCATTTACTGGCGTAAAATCAACAGCAGCATTTGGTCTAACAACTACTAATCTTCCATTACCACCAGTACCTGCTGCAAAATTTATAGTGTATGATGTTGTAGTTATACTGCTAAAACTTGAAATGCTTGCTTGTACAGATGGTGCTGTATAAGGTGTGGCTGCATAGTTTGATGTAGCTGCTCCAATTCCATTTGCATTTATTGCCCTAATTTGTACATTATAACTTATGCCATTTGTTAAGCCAGTAATTACAATTGGGCTGGTAGTTTGTGTAGGACTGCAAGCGGTAAACGAACTTCCACCGTTGGTTGAATATTCGTAATTTGTAATGGCAGAACCACCATCAGAAACTGGAGCTGTAAATGCTACCGAAAGTTGGGTATTACCAGGTGCAATTGTTGTTATAACTGGTACTGTTGGGGTGTTAGATGGCGCGGTAGAGGTAATTGCAATATTGTCTATTTGCATTTTGTCTCTATTATTTGAACCTGAACTTGTACTTCCAGCGTGGTTATAAAATCTTAGCCTAGCTGTAGAAATTCCGTCAAAGTCTGAGGGCAGTGCAACACTTATGCTTCCACTTGAAGGAGAGCCTCCACTTTCTTTGTCTAATACTTGTGCTCCTGTAATTTCTGTAAATGTGGTTCCATTAGTGCTCCAAAAAACACGTAATGATGTTGGTCTTGTACCAGATGAGTTATCAATTGCAGCCCAATCAAATGAAAGATTACCAGCGGTTCTGCTTGTAAAGTCTAACAATAAATCAATTGCAACAGCTTCTGGAGTTGCACCAGAACTGGTTGATAAAAATTGAATAGTTCCTGAGGGTTTTTGTAGCCCTCCATTTGAACTTGTAACTATACTAGATGATGCTTTTGTTGTTCTTAAACCAGTAGTAACATCTGTTCCCGAACCTATTATTCCAACACTTGCCCAATTTACGGCATCTGTTCCTGTATAAGTTCCACCACTTACAGTCCAAGTCCCATCTAATGTCCAAGTTTTATTACCACTAGACATGGAATAATAACTTTGCCCCCAACTATTTAAAGTGGCGCAAAATAAAACAATACCAACAAGCGTGATTCTTTTTAATGGGTTAGGATGGTTAATCATACTGGTTACATTTAGGGCAAAAAAACAGTTACTACATTAATATACGGTGAACAATAAAAAATCGTTACAGTTTTTGTTTAATGCTTTAAAATGCAATTTAATAAATTAATTCAGGTAAACAAGTTTAAACTCAAGTTTTTGAGCCAGACTTTTGTAGTATTTATTAATATTGTCTTGCACTGTTTTAATGTTCCTGTACTCTTGTAACATATTAATTAGCAGTATGTCAAACACACTTCCTTCTACAAAACTTATTTCTTTGCCAAAGCCACAAATACACAAAGCATTGGTTTTTCTTAAAAATCTTTTAATGTTTCTTAAGTCGGTTTTTATGGTGTGGCATGTACCTAAATGAATTATTTTATTGTGGCAATTTGGTCCTAACATTTCAGCCAATTCATCTAAAGTTATTTTTTCTTTTCCTACCAAAATTTCATTTGGTTTGCCATGAAAAGCAAGGTAAATAATGCTGTAATTTTTGTATTTTTTTAGCTGTACTTGCTTTAAGTAATAGGCTAAATTTTCTCGCGTTCCGCAATGCCTATGTATGTATTTGATGTTACGGTTTTGTTTTAAAAACATAAGAACAGCCTGCACGCTGGTTTGCTCTTTAAGGTTTTTACTCCAATCGCCTTCAAGGCAAAAAATTTCTTTGTTGTACGATTTTGAGAGGCGCATTATTAAATACTTTTCACAAAACTAATACTTTATAAAGGTATTGATTTAATAATGTTTAGGTTTTTGTGGATGTGAGCTAAAACCAACCTTGTTGGGAGTAAATGATTAGATTAAGATAGTGATAAATTGACTTTACTTGTAATTAAAGTGTGGTTTGTATAGTGTTTTGTGAAGTTGTAACCGCCCGTTCACACGATCGTTCGTGTGCAGTAAGTAAAACTTGGTAAGCTTGTTTTTCCTGTTGATTTCGGGTTTCCATCCGCTTCTTGTAAAATTGGCCATCCGTAACATTTATATTTGCCAATCAACCCAAAAAACCTGCTCGAGTAAGCCTTGGGCTGGTTTATCAATGGTGCTTGTATCGAGAGTAGGAGTGGGGTAATTGTAAATGAATTTCGCCTAACTAAGTTTTGTAACCTATAAACAAATTTATACATTGTGCATGTAATTGTATAACCACAATTTAAGTACAGTTAGCTATGAAACTCCAATAAAAGTTTTACCTTTAAGATAAGCTTATGAAAAATTTAACTGTGTTAGAAAATTTAACGACACACGGACGGCACGTCCGCGTGAACGGGGATTTGGTTGTTGACTTTAATGGCAATGGATGGCCAAGTGAGTTTACATCCGATACAAGAGGTGCCCGTGCAAGAAAAACTCTTCAAGATATTGCTTTAATTGATGATTTACCAATCCTCAATCAAAAGTTGAAAGAAAAATTAGAAGCTTTATTTGACTTAGATGCTGCTAATATTAGTATATGGCAAAAATTTAGTGCATTAAGTGATGCTAAAAAAGCCGATTTTCATTTTGATTTCAGGCAAGTAAATAAAACTACTCTAATTGCTCTTAATAACGAACCAGAATTGATTGATGCATGGGCAGAATTGGTACACCTAAGAAAGTTTAGCACTAATTTGGATTTTTTGAGGGCATTTCGTTTTATTGCATTAGATCCAAGGTGCGCAGACTTTAGAAATCACATTGTAAATGGAGAAATTAAAGCCGGTAAAGCACAAGGGTTTCATACTAAACTAGGGCAAAACAATGGAAAGGCACAAATAATTGAGGTTGTTGAGGAGGCAAATACCAAAGGTTATTACACTGCTAAAGTACAAGTTGTAAACCCAAATCCACCACCACCATACATTATCAAGGAAAAATCTGGAATTCCAATGGAAAACGATATGTTTCCTGACCATTGGGATGCCAATAAAATCTTTGAAGAAGTGTCTTATGCTTTTACTAATAAAAATCGTGTACCTAGAAAGTACAATCAATGGAAGGGTTATATGAGTGATGGAAATCCATGCATTATTTGTATAAATAATACAGCCCATATTATTGATGGAACAACAGTAATTAAAACAGCTTGGCCAATAAAAACATTTTAATATACAATATATATATGAGTGAAATATTAAAACAATACAAAGTAAGTTTCAGTAATCCTGCTGACTTTGAAATGAAACTTATTGATTCAGTAAACGTAGTAATGAACCAATTTATTGGTGATCATTACACACTCAGCGATGCAAACAATTTGTTGAATTTTGTCAATGAAATAATAAGTTCTAATAGTTCAGTATTTGTAGATTCTTATACTCAAAGCGAACAAATAGCACTTATAAACAGTACTGTAACTAAAATATATGCAGATATGGATGCGTATTTGGACGATAACAGCATAACTCCTAACTTTACTTTGCCAACAGCACACTTTAAAGTTATTGTTGAAGCTTGGCGAGATTATTTACAGCAGAATTAATTTTGGCCTTGTTAAATAAGGTTCAACGTAGCTAATCTTTCGCACGGTAAATACAAGTAACCAAGTTTAAATATTATAAAAACTCCACTACAAGTTAGTGGAGTTTATTGTGCATAATGGTTCCCCGTTCACCTTTAGGTTTGCATTCATCAAATTATTGATTAAAGTATACAATCAAGTTAATTTGTTTATATGTTAACACTGACAGGG
>JAUCCO010000153.1:0-7882 GCA_034676125.1 Bacteroidia bacterium | reverse complement strand
TGTAATATGCGTGGCTTATTAAAATTACTTTTCCTTTATACCCTTTTTGCAAAAGCAAAACAGCAGTTTCAATTCCATTTAACAAGGGCATACAAGCATCAATTAGGCAAAAATTAGTTTGTATAATTTCAATTTGTTTGATGGCATCAAGGCCGCTGTGGTAAATGTTAACTACCTTGTAACTATTGTCTGTTTGGAGCCATGAAACAAGTAATTGTGAGTCTAAATGACAATCTTCAATAATGGTTATTGTTTTGTTATAGTAATACATAATTAAGCAAATTGAACAACAACCGCAATAGAACTTTTTCTATTTTTCTTTTCGCAATAGAACTTCTTCTATTGTGTTATATGTTTTTTTTACAGAAACTTGTATTACAATTTACCAAACCCCACTGCGCATAAAGGTTATTGGCAAATAATAATTTTTACTTATTTTTAACCTAAAGTTTTCAGCAGGTTTTGATGTATAAACCGCAGGAAAAAATGAAAAAACTGGAAAGAATAGATGGAAAATTATTTAGTAGTTTAGAAGAATTTGAATTACAAAGACTTCAAAATTTTGTAGGTGGTGTTAAAACGGCTACAAACAATCAAGGCGGAGGTCCTACAGACAATTGTTTTACATCTTCCATTACCAGTGGTTATTTTGAAGAAGCTGTTCGTCAGGCAGCTGCAGACACTACAAGTTGGTGTGATGATAGTTGTCTAGACAGAGAAAGACCATATGTACCGGGTGATACTTCGTTTGAGGAAGGTAGTTGGGATCCATTGGATTGTAATACAGTCTTATCTCCAGAGAACCAAATAGACTATAATTTTACATTCTCTTAATGATTTAAATAAAGATGGTTGTTCCAGATAGAACAACCATCTTTCGTTATTATATGAGTTTTAAATTACAAATATTACTTGCAACTTTTTTATTCTTTTTGAAAACGTATAGCCAAAGTTTGGATATAGAAACTTTATACAATTTCAACAATACAATTTCACAAACTAAATTCTATTTAGCAAAAGCGAAATACAATTGCGCTCTTCATCTGTTAAAACAGTTAGAGTCCTCAAAAAAAGTTACTTCTAACAGTTTATTGAACACTAAATTGAGCTACTATTTTGCAGACTTATATCTTAATATTGGAGATAGTACATTATCTGAAAAATATTATTTAGAGTATTTAAAGAGTGATTACAATAAATTAGCTCTCGAGATTGCAAACAAAGAATCTAAATTTTATTTTATATATAAAAAATATAAAAAAATACTTGATACTACGATTATCGAATACGCAACAAATTTTGAGCTACAAAAAAAGAATCAATCGTACAATGAAACCTTGACTCAAATGATAACTACAGACCAATTTGTTAGGACAACAATAAACGATATAGTTAATTCAAATTTTCTCAATAAAGACAGTATTTCTCAAGTTATATGGAAGAAAGTAGATTCTATAAATTCCACTAAGTTGGTTCTTTTAATAAAGAATGATAAAACCTGTGACATAATGCGTTACAATTTTAAAAATTACTATATTCTTGCACTACATTTAACTCGATATGACACCACTACATTTACTCAAATAATTTCATATAATGAGCAATGTTTAGGTAAATTTAATTTGCTTAACACTATGATAACCGATAATAGGTCACAGGTGCTTTATGAAAATCAAAAATTTTACACATACTTATTGCCAACCTATTACCGTAATGATCTTGATTTTAAAAGAATTGATTCAGAACGCAAGCAAGTAGGTCTTCCTAGCTTATTTTATGAAGTTATTTTATATGGCATTAACTTACCTGAATATTATAAAGATTTTGAATTAAATCATCTTTATTGTAATGAATAATACTGTTTTAATTATTTCAAATCCAACCGATAACACAACAAATGATGTTATTGACTGGCTTGTTTACTACAATACGAGGTTTTTACGATTTAACTCCGAGGACAAAATTGATAATATTAAAATTACAGTAGGAGAAGGAAAACCAAACATCTCATTTCACTTAAATGGGCAACCTTATCAGCTAACAGATTTTAATTCATCTTGGTATAGAAGAGGTGTTTTTAAGATTGGTTCCTATCAGTCAATAACTAGTATCGAAAAGGTATTTGACACTTACTTAAAAATTGAAGATAGCTTTTTAATTGATTCCTTTTTTAAATTCTTAAAGTCTATCAAATATGTTAATAAATATCACGATATTTTTGTTCAAAAAATAGATGTTCTTTATCAGGCTAAATCCTTAGGTATTGACATTCCAGAAACAATAATAACTTCCTTTAAAGAGGATTTAGATGATAAAAGTACATACATTACAAAACCATTCACAGATAACCATCTTTATTATATAGATGATAAAATTATACTACAAGCTGGCGCAAATACAGTGGAAGTAGCTATTGAATCTTTACCAGGTAGTTTTAGATATTCTTTATTTCAAACTAAGCTAAATAAAAAGTTTGAAATCAGGACATTTTATATAAACAGAAAGTTTTATAGTTCAGCTATATTTTCTCAGAATGATCCTCAAACTTCAATTGATTTTCGAAATTATAATTACTCAAAGCCAAATAGAATAGTACCTTTCAAACTGCCGAATGAAATAGAATTAAAATTATTAGCTTTGCTAGATAAACTTGATATAAACTCTTGTAGCATCGATATTGTATATGATGAAAATAAAAAATTTGTATTACTAGACGTGAATGTAGTCGGCCAATTCGAACAAATTTCTTACCCATGTAATTATTATTTAGAAAAGATATTAGCACAAACATTAATATGAACAAAGAAG
This sequence comes from Bacteroidia bacterium, assembly GCA_034676125.1. Lineage (GTDB taxonomy): Bacteria > Bacteroidota > Bacteroidia > UKL13-3 > UKL13-3 > UBA6183. Next base: position 5,074 of record JAUCCO010000153.1, on the reverse strand, counting down.
ATATTGCAAGATACATTCAAACGAACCATCAAAAGCTTCCTGTACATGCTACTTATTGGAAAATTAATATCAATCAAATAAGCTTAGTGAATACACAGTACCTTCGGTCAACGTTTTACAAATCTGAGAATATGAGGGTTCGGTCATTTTATAAGCCCATTTCGAAATTATTTGAGATTAAATGAATACAAGTTCAGAAACATACATTAAACTCTTTGAATCTGTTATTCCCGTACGGGGCAATAGAAGAAGTATAATATGTGACTTACAGAGAGGAAATTATAGCTACATTCCTAATGATCTATACAACATATTGGAAGATTCAATTTGTAAATCAAAAGATGATTTATTAAATAATTATGGTGCTGAAAACGTATCTGTAATTAAAGAGTATATAGACTTCTTAGAAAAAAACGAATATGTTTTCTACTGTGAGCATTCTGAAATTAAGTTGTTTCCAGAACTGTCTTTATTTTGGGATTCTTCTTCAAAGATTACTAATGCTATAGTAGAATGCAATAATAAATTTGATTATAGATATATTTTTTCACAACTTGAGAACTTAAATTGTAAGAATGTACAATTGATTTCATATTACGATTTAAGTATTAAATCATGGGGAAGCATTTTAGAAACTACTAAAGATTCAAAATTTAGTAACATAGAAATTATAACAAAATGGTTACTTTTAGACACAATAGAAGATACAATAAACCTGTTAAACGAAAATTTAAGACTGACTAGTGTCGTATTACATAGCGCACATGAGAATTTAACAATTGAACAAAATAAAAATCAAAACGGCAACATTTATAAAATTAAAGATGTTTTAGCGACAAAGCTATCCTGTGGGTTAATACATAGCGGTTATTTTGCTGTCAATATATCGCATTTTACTGAGTCGCAAGAATATAATACCTGCCTAAACCGTAAAATAAGCATAGATGTGAATGGCGAAATAAAGAACTGCCCTAGCATGGCTAAAAGTTATGGTAATATAAAAGATACAACACTTGCTGAAGCCATTGAAAAGCCTGGCTTTAAGGATATGTGGTTTATTAATAAAGACCAAATTAATGTATGTAAAGATTGCGAGTTTCGCTACATCTGCACTGATTGTAGAGCCTATATAGAAAACCCTGAAGATATTTACAGCAAACCACTTAAATGCGGTTACAACCCATACACCGCAGAGTGGGAAGAATGGAGCACCAATCCATTAAAACAAAAAGCCATTGAATATTATGGTATGCAAGAGTTGGTTAAAAAAGACAAATAGGGATAACAATAGGTTGTTGATTTTTCATGCATTCCTGTGTGATTTTGTATTGTGCCCAACCAATCTTATATTATCCCAAGCCGTTCGTATCGCCCAATAAACCTTGAACCATGGTTAAAAAAATTAAGCAACATTGCTTTTGTTTGTCTTTCATTGGCTGTACAATGTGTTTGACTTTTACTTGGGTATCTTTACGAATATGTTGGATACGAGCAAAGCTTTATTGAAATACAAACAAAGACCTAAAACGATCTAGAAATAGTTTTTCTAATAAACTTTTATCATCTAGTGCAATTGTAGCTGTTCCTGAAAGGCCATAGCGAGGTTTAATGGTTTTATGGTGCGTTGTTGTTAAGTTACTGTTTATAGCAACTTGAACCAAATACATATTTTGAGTGCCTTCTGTTGTTTTTATTTCTTGTGGGGTAGCAGATATAGATTTTACTTGCCCTTCAGTAACCCCAAATTCTTCAAAATTATAACTGTCAAATTTAAGTATAGCACGCTGCCCGATGCTTATTTTGCCAAAGTTCTGTTGTGGTATTAGCACTTCGCAAAGCCAATCACTACTGTCGGGAATAATGTATAAAACGGGCTCACCTGCTTGTAAATTTAAACCTTCAAAAATGTTTTTAGGAAGCGATATAGTGCCATTAAAAGGGGCTATAAAAAGGTATTTTGATTTCCAGTCGGCAATGGCAGCCTTAAGCACCGAATAACTTTGTACAAATACATTTTTTTGTTGTGCAATATTCTTTTCCAATACTAGCAGTTGTTGTTCAATATCGTTTATTGCAGTTTCGTTGTTTAACAAACTTTGTTGCAAATTGCTCAAACTTAATTTGCGCTGCAACCTTGCTGATTCTGTGCTGCGAAACTCAGTTTTGGTAATACTATGTTGTTGATCTAATAAAGAGTCAGCTTGCCAAGTTTCGTTTGCAAGCGCATATTCACGTTCATAAATTTGTTTTTGATTTGCTAAATTATTTCGGGTTTCTTTTAGGTTAGAAAGTCGTTTGTTAATAATACTTTTTTCTTGTAAATATTGTCCGCTAGTAAGCGCTAAATAAAGCTCATTATTACTTTTCTTAAATTGCTCATACACTTGTTGTATTTCTCCTAATCGTTGATACGATTCTGTTCCAAAATAAGCAAGGCTATCAAGCATGTTGCTGTCACATAATAATTGTATGTGTGTTAATCCGTTTTCAAGTTGATTAATTTCATTTTCATCGGCAACACTTTCTAAAACCAGTAAAACATCACCTTTATTTACTTTAGTTTCATTACCCACTAATTGCTGAACAATTCGCCCATTTACTTTTGCCACCATGTTTTTAGGAGGATTACTGCTGCTTAATACAAACCTACCTTCTAAAGTATCGGGTGCTTTTATAAAATATAAACTAGCTAAAACGGCAAAGCCTATTAAAAACAAAAAGGTCATGCCATAGCGCAGCATAAAGCTCAATTTGCGTTTTAGCAAATAGTTAATATTGTCGTTATGCCTGTATATTTGTTCGTCTTCGCTCATACATTAGTTCCCCAGTTCCAATTGATTTTTAACTAACTCGTAGTACTTTCCTTTAGCAGCAGTTAAAGTTTGATGATTTCCTGTTTCCATTATTTTTCCGTTTTCCATCACAATAATTTGGTCGGCATGTTGCACCGTGCTCAATCGGTGTGCAATAACAACCACTGTTCTGCCAGTGAAAAATACATTTAGGTTATCCATAATTTTTCTTTCATTATTGGCATCTAAACTACTTGTGGCCTCGTCTAATAATAAATAACTTGGTTTCTTGTAAACTGCCCTTGCCAATAAAATGCGTTGTCTTTGTCCCATGCTTACCTGTGTGCCATCATTACCAATCTCTGTTAAATAGCCATTGGGAAGGGTTGAGATAAAATCGTCAATATTGGCAATTTTTCCTGCTTTAATTATGTTGTTCATATCAACAGATAACCCTGCTGCAATATTTTCAGCAATGGTGGTATTAAATAATCGTCCATCTTGCATTACTACGCCACACTTATCTCGCCAATGCCCATGATGCAAATTTTTAAAATGTGTTGAGCCTAAATAAATATTACCTTTTTTAGGTTCATAAAATTTCATCAGCAATTTTAGTAAGGTTGTTTTTCCGCTTCCACTTGCGCCTACTATCGCTGTTATTTTTCCAGCTGGAATTGTAAAACTAATATCATCCAAAACAGGCGAAAGCCTTTCGCTGCCATATACAAAACTAAGGTTTTCAATGATGATGGGTTCTTGTTCGGGAATATCGTTTAATAGGTTGAGTGAAGTATCGGTTTCATCTTTTTGCAATACCACATCGCCTATCCTATCCATACCTATTTTTGCTTGTTGCAACGAGTTAACCAATCCATACAATTGTTGAATGGGTGCATTTAATTGGCCAATAATCATATTAATGGCAAACATTCCACCTAAACTCAAATCTCCATTTATTACAGCAGTTGCCGATGTAAAACTAATTAAGATGCTTGTGGCTTGCCCTAGCATACTTCCGCCAATACCTTGAAACTGCCCTACATTAAGGTTTACAATTTTTTGTTTATAGAGGTCCGCTTGTATTTCTTCCCATTGCCAACGGTGTTGTTTGGCGCTGTTGTTTATTTTTATCTCTTGTATGCCTTCTAGCATTTCTATCACCTTACTATTTTCTTTGCTGCCTAGGTGAAACATTTTATAGTCTACCTTTTTGCGCCAAGCCAAAAACAAATATGTCCAGATAAAACCCAAAACGGCACCAACAGAAAATATAAGCAAGATGCCTGGGTGATAACCACCAAGTAAAACAACTAGAATTGTCATATTGAACAAGGAGAAAATGGTACCCAGCGAACTTACGGTTAACAAACTTTCTACTCGCTTATGGTCGCCAATTCGTTGCATTAAATCACCTGTTACGTGGCTGTCAAAAAAAGGAATGGAGAGGTTAAATAATTTATAGAAAAAATCGGATACCATACCCACGTTAATGCGTGTACCCAAATGCATAAGTATTTTAGTTTGGATAAATTGAATGAGAATACTGCCAATAAATACAGCCAATTGCGCCATAAGTACCAGTTGTACCATGCTTTGGTTGTGCATGTTTACACCCTTATCTATCATGGCTTGGGTTAGCATTGGGCTTGCAAGTGTGATAATACTGCTTAACAACATACCCATTGCCAATTGCACAAAATAACTTTTAAAGGGTTTGAAATAATGCAATAAATAGTTAATACCTAATTTTTTCTGTTCTCCATCGTTTTGCTCGCGGTTAAAAAACTCGGGAGTAGGTTCTAGCACTAATGCATAGCCTTGTGGTTGGTGGCTTCGACTTCGCTCAGCCACCAAAGTAATATCAGACTTCGCATCGCTAGGGATGAGCGATGTTTTAGTTACCAAAGTAATGTCAGTCTTTGCACTACTGTGGCTAAACGATGCCGCAGCTACAGCCCAATGTTCAAGTAGTTCTTGTTCGGTTAGTTTTAGTAACTCTTTGGCAGGGTCGGCAATGTAAAATTTGTTTTTGCCAAACCATTTGCGTTTGTAGTCATACAATACCACAAAATGATTGTTATCCCAATGTAAAATACTGGGGTGGCTTTGTGCTATTTCTTTAAGTTTTTCTATATCTATTTTTACACCAATGGTTTTAAATCCAATGGCTTCGGCCGCTTCGCTAATGCCCAACATGCTTACACCTGTTTTTATAATATGGCTTTTCTCTCGCAGGTAATCGATATTATAGCTTCGCCCAAAGTATTGCGCAACCATTT
>JAUCCO010000152.1:0-7965 GCA_034676125.1 Bacteroidia bacterium | reverse complement strand
TTAGGTGTAATGGTAACCGTAATTGCATTGGTAGTATCGTAGCTACAAGTGCGTAATACTATTGCACGGTATTGGCGGCTAATTGGGCTGCTTACATACGTGTTATAATCGGTTACACCAAAGCTTGTGGTGTTACTTAAAATACTCCATGCCCCTACTCCATTATCTCTATAAAGCCACATTTGCATGGTAGCATTTGGCACCGATAAATTAATGGTTACGTTATTTCCCGCACATACGGTATTATTTGATGTGGTTGGCACTACGGCAATATTTCCTCGAGTTTGTATTTTTAAATAAACACTATCTATTTTAGAGCTATCTGCATTGCACGAACCTGTATTAAATAATGCCCTATAATACCTCCAACCCGATGCAGTAACACCCGTTGAATTATCAGAAAGATAGGTTGATGCTGTTGCAATGGTATTCCAATTCCCTGAAACTCCATCACGGAATAACCAACGCTCAACACTTCCCGAAGTGGTGGCTACTAAATTACTTCCAGCACAAACCGTATCTAAGGTTATGTTTACAGAATTATTGCTGTTGCCATAAGTTTTGTTTTTAAAATTAACAGCTTTTGCATTAGCCAAAGTATCTATTCTGCAAATACTTGTTTTTAATATTAATGGCGAATAGGTTCTAACAAAGCCTGCTGTTAATTGTGCAGAATTATCGTTTAAACTGTTTGATTGGGTATTGTTAATAAAGTTATTCCATGCACCATTGTTATCTTTATAAATCCATTTAGTTACAGCATTTCCGCTTCCAGGACTAACAGATAAAGATACATTTGAACCAACACAAACCGAATCAGGACCAGTAACTGTAATTGTTGCATCAGTACCATAAGTTATTGGTCTAATATTAATGGCTATTGCATTAGTACTATCTAAATCGCAAGTAGATGTGTCGGAAATAATTGCCCTGTACAAACGCGCAGTTAAGTTATTTACGTTAGTTAATTGGTGCGTAAATGAAGTGCTATTGTATGAGTTTAATGCATCAACCCAAGGACCATTTGTACCATTATCACTATATGTCCATTTTAAAAGTTCGTTTCCAATACCTGGCTGTACATTTAAGTTAATTGAACTGCCTGAGCATACGCCATTACTTTGGCTTGATGTTGGTGTAATTGCACGTGTGCCAATATTATTTGAACGCGGAGAAAGGATAACAGTTAATGCCGATGTAGTATCGCGTTGGCATGTGTTGCTGTTTAGCATAATTACGCTATACGATCTACTTGTTAAGGCAGATACAAAAGTATTGTTATCGGTTAAATTTGATGATGTCGTGTTATTGGTAAAATCATTCCAACTTCCATTGTTATCACTGTAAATCCATTTTTGAATGGTGTAGCCAGATGGGATGCTAACATTGGCCGAAACCGATTTGGTGTAGCAATAATTTGTACGTGCGCTAGTTGGGGTTACATTACTTAATACACCACCAGTTGTTTGGTTAATGCTAATACCTATTACATTGGTAGAATCTAATGAGCAAGTGTTATTGTTTAATACAATTGCACGATAGCTTCTGCTTACTGCTGCTTGCACTGCTGTGTTATAATCTACAATACTGGTTGATGTAGTTGGATATCCAAAACTTGTCCAGCCGGTATTGTTGTTATTTAACAACCAATTTACCAAAGTATAACCTGATGGCAAACTAACATACACACTTGGATTTGTTTGTGCATTACAAACACTATTTGGAGATACTGTTGGTGTAATTGTGCTTGCATACCCAGCACCCGATGGGTTAATAGATACACTAAACAAACTTGACGAATCGTAACTACAAGTATTGGTATTATTAATTACCAACCTGTAAGCTCTGCTTGTAGGCACTGTAACTGTTGTATTGGTATGGCTTAAATAATTAGAAGTATTGTTAGGTATTACATTCCAAACGCCACTATTATTATCCATATATAACCAAGAACGAATACTTGCACCACTTGGCATGGTACCATTAACTAAGTTTACATTTACAGTAGCCGATGAGCAATATACACCAGTGCTAGAAGTTATTGTGGTAGCACTTGCATATCCATAACTGCGCGCATTTAATTGTACACTAACTTGTGCGGTGGTATCATAACTACAAGTGTTGGTTTTGATAATTGCGCGGTAATTTCTTAGTGTATTTGACACTACAGGTGTTACTGTTTCTGAAAAATAATTTGATCCTGTTGTTGATGTAAAATCTCTCCAATCTTCGGTTGGTGTATTGCGGTATATCCATTTATGTACGGTATAACTATTAGCCGTTTGAATACTTGCATTAACCGTATTTCCGCTGCACACATTAGGTGCTGATGTGGTTGGTTGAATTGCAGCAGCACTTCCATTAGTATATGGACGAACTTGAATTGCTAAATTTTGTGTAGTATCAATAATACAAGTGTTTGGCCTAGCTATATAAGCACGGTACTCTCTGTTTGTATTGGTGTTTACATACACATTATAATCATATAAATAATTTGAAGATGAACTGCTAAGTAACTCGTTCCATACTCCACCATTATCTCTGTAAACCCATTTTTGTACACTACCATTATAATTAAAGTTAGCACTTAAGGTACTTCCCGAACAAATTATTGATGTAGTAGTAGTTGGTGTAATATTTACGATTGCACCATTTATAACTGGGCTAATATTAACCGAAACAGCTGCTGAAGTATCACTAAAACAATTGTTGTTATCATTAATAATTACTTTGTTTTATATTAGTGTAGGCACATTTACTTTTTTTGTATTTGTGCTTTCTTAAAATTTAATATATGTATAACATAATTGCCAAGCTGAACCTTTATCTCTAAAAATCCATCTAGAAACAGAAACGCCCGAAGGTAAACTGATGCTTAAATTATATGAAGCACCACCACAAACAGCAGTTTCTGATACGCTAGGAACATAACTGGCATTATTTCGGGCAGTTTTTTGTAGCACATTAAGTGTTAATACATTTGTTGTATCATATTTACACATACTTGCATTAAGCAAAATGGCTCTGTAATTGCGCTTAGTGTTATTAGTAGAAACGTAATTATTTATTGAGTTTGATGATGAACCTGCATTATACCAAACAGAAGTTACGGTATCTCTATAAAGCCAGTTGTTAGTAGTATATCCAGCTGCTGGCACTAAACTTAATGCAGCGTAATTTTGGTTACACACGCTTGCTAAAGTAGATGTAGGCGTGATGTTTATATTACCTCTTGATTGTGGATTTATGTTTACCACCAACTCCAATGATGTATCTAAACTAAAAGTTTCAAACGAGCGTATTATTGCTCTGTATGTTCTGGTAGTTGATGATGTAACGGTGGTATTATAATCGTAAAAATAAGTACTCGAACTAGATTGTACATCAACCCAAGATGTAGCATTATTATCCTTATAAATCCATTTAGCTACTTGCATATTATTGTTTAATGATATGCTTCCGTTTATGTAAGCACCCGAACAATATGAAGTTTGAGAAGTAGTAGGTGTAATGGACAAAACGCCATTTGGGGTTGCAATCCTATAATCGATGGTTACTTCAGGAGTAGTATCTATGCGGCAAAGCGCTGTGTTATTAATTACTGCCTTATATGCACGTGTTGTGTTTTGGGTTAAATTACTTGTATAGCTATCATAATAAACATTACCAGAGTTAGAAGAGTTTATCCAATTACCAATTCCATTATCTCTATAAAACCACCTCGAAACGGTTTGTCCATTTTGCATATAAATAGTTCCTTGTGCACCAACACACATTTCACCAAATGGTGTAAAAGGAACAGCACTTGTATTATAACCATATACGTTGGCTTTTACTTTATAAAATACAGGTGCCGAAGTATCGAATGAGCATGTGGTTGATGAGTTATTAATAACTACCCTTACCTCGCGGTTTAAATCTTTTGTGATGTTACTATTACTGCTAAGCGAAGGTGAACTGCTGCTACTAAAAACCGACCAATTGCCATCTGCACTATCTTTGTAAATCCAGGATTTACTGTTGTTATATCCAAGTATTTGAAACTGCATTGAACTACCCGCACAAACTTCTGTATTAGTTCCAGAAATACGCGGCTGTATAGAAGTTAATACTTGCTTAACCGATGCATTTATCATTACAAAACAAGAAGCACTAGTATCAGCAGAACAATTACTAGGATTATTTAAAACTACGCGATACTGACGCATCACAGATGTAGAAACATTTGTATTGTAATCATAAGCGCTTGTTGAGCTGCTGTTAAAATATTTCCAAGCAGTATCTCCTGCATCTTTGTATATCCAATTACCTACCTCAAGTGGCCAATCAACGCTTAAAGAAACATAATTGCCGCCACATACTGTAGTTTGTGTTGCCACAGGTTTTAAATTGGGGTTGTTACCGGCTATACTAGGTGTAATACTTATTTTAATACTTGCCGAAGAATCGATAACACATGAGTTGGCATTTTTAACCAATACTTTAAACTCTCTATTTATTGTAGTGTTTGTACTTGTTGCATAAACGTTAATATTTTGAGAAGAGGTGTTTGAATAAGTATACCATGCACCATTATTATCTCTATAAATCCATGAGCTTACATTCACTCCTTCGTTCATGATGCGTAAAGTAAACTGACCGCCAGAACAAACTTGTTTAGTGCTTGATGAAATGGCGATTGAGCTATTATTCCCATAACTAAGTGGTGTAATTGTTACACTAACTGCTGCCGTTGTATCTGTTGGACATGATGCAGTTGAAATAACCGCTCTATAAGAACGAGTGGTTAGTGTAGATGCGCTAACATATTGAGAAATGTTGTCGCTATTATTTCCTAAGTTTATCCAATTACCAGTGTTGTTATCGCGATAAACCCAGCGTGTAACAGGTAATCCGGTAGCATATACATATAGCTGGTTTCCCGAGCAAATATTTGTGCTACTTACCGTAGGAACATAAGATGAGACAGTGCCACACTGCGCCCATAATTGTTGCCCGCCCACCATGAGCAACATTAAAAGTAATCCAATAGTTTTAAAGGATTTACGAAGGTAAATTTGTGTTTTCATATTTGTACTAATTAATTAGTCAAATGTATTTACAACCACTGTTAATTACCCTACGTTGATTACCGTATATTTATAAATAGTTACCCCCAAAAAAAGATGCCTAATTTTAGTTAAACCATTAATTATTTATGCGTTATCACTCATTACAATTCAACTTTTAATCAATTTATGTAAGCATATATAAAAGTCAAATAAATGAACACTTACTAGGAAAAGTTTCAAGAAATATAGTAACCAAGTATCAACAGGAATTATACCTGAATCAAACGATTAATTGTACCGCAAATAATCAAATTATAAAACTACCTTTTTCATTCCTTCTAATAAAAAATGAGTTGAATAGCGCCACATCGACCTGGTTGGGTCGCGTTTATAGTCTTTCATTTCAGCAGTTTTATCTTTAGGTCTATTCAAAATTTTACTGGTTACAAACGATGCCAGTTTTTGTTTTTTACCATTATTATCATAAATATCTAAATCTATATTATCAAAACTAATCATAAATGTACCATCTGCTGATCCTTGAGATACCATATGGGTTTTTAATTCTTTTACCATTCCATGCATCTCAATATTTACTGCTGGTTTTAGCATGCTATTTAGCGCATTGGTTTCAATATTTTTTGCATTTACATCTAATTGAAAAGTTTCAACGTTTGCAAATTGGTTGTAAGAAATATCAACGCCAACTAATGATTTTGAACTTAAAGCAAAAGTTCCTTTAAGAATTAGATTTTGTTTTTTAGATGGTATATTATTAATGTGGGTTAATCGCGCATTCACATCATTTAAATCAATTCTGCTCACTTTATTATCTTCTTCCTTCATCGAGTAGCTAATTTTAGCATGTTTGGTTTCAAGTGCATTTGCATCAATTTCAAATGCAAGCTTTTGCAACATTTGTCCATAAGTTAATTTATGTTTTGTAGATAATGGTAAGTTTCTATCTCGGTAAACATCTAAGTTAAACGAACCAATATTAATTTCATTTAAACTAATTTTTTTAAGTTTGTTTTGTTGAATTTCAACATCAACACTATCTAACTTTATCGCATAAGCAACAAGCGATATATGGTCTTTTTGAACATCAATATATTTGATATAATCTTGCCGAGAATAACGTGTGAGCACTTTAAATGTATCCAATAAAAGTTCGTTATTTTTATACTTTAATCCATTTACCGTAATATCAATAAGGCCATCTGTTTGTTGTCGTAAAGATTTAATACTTAAATTTTCTAGTTGATTAAAATTAACATCCTTTAAGTTGCCCAAGGTGGCTTGTAAATTAATACCAATAGCGCTCGAAGTGGTATCCCGACTTCCTTTGGCATTATTTTCTATCGCATAAAAATCAAGCCCTTCAATTTCAACCTTTCTTAATGCAAAAGATTTTTTCTTATTTTTTTCTGGTTTGGTTTGATTGGTTGAGTCAGTGTTTGCGGAATCTTCATTTATTTTAAATAAATTCAACTTTACATTTTTAACTACCGATTTTTTAATCAAAATAGTATCCGATGCAATTATTTTCAATAAACCAATCGTTAAGCTTACTTCTTCCGCATCAACTTCAATCGTTTCATTTTTAAACTTCAAATCTTTGAATAAAATATTACCCAAAAAACTCATTTTAAAATCTGAATACGACAACTGCTCTTCTTTTTTTAGTTGTTTTTCGATGTAAAATTCAAGTATAAAAATTGCAGCTACATAAAGTATTGCAAGGGCAACAAAGGCAATTATTATCTTCTTTAACATTTTTAGTAGCAATTTAGATTTATAAATATATGCTATTTTTGTGATTCCAATACAAGTAAATTGAGTTTAAGTATTTCAATAATTCAATACGCACCACAATCATTAATTATAGATTGCATTACAATTCTTATGTAATATATAAATATTTTAATGGCTAAGTTCCTGTGATTATTATAAATTTTAAGTTGTGATTTTGCGTTTTTTTAAGGAGTGAAATACTGATTGTATTCATAACAATTATTTAATTAGTATTTTGGCTAAAGCCAATTCAATCCGTCCATCTATTAATCCACAGGCTGAAGTCAGTGACTATTCATTTAAATCATCATTAATATTATAAATAAACCTTGATTTGAAATTGAATATAAATTTTGCAATACAAAAAGATTTATCTGGAGAAACAAAAAAACCATGCTTTAATTTTTACAAACAAAAAAGGAGCAACCAACTTGGCTACTCCTTAAAAAAAAATATTCTAAGTGCGGTTATTTTAAGAACGATACTTTTCGGGTAATCGACTGCCCATTTGCGGTAATGGTTATAAAATATAAGCCACCATTTTGCTGAGACAAATCAATATTGGTATCATCACTACTTTGCACATTAATATTGTTTTGCAACACAATTTTTCCAAGCAAATCAGTAACATAAATTGTTGCTTTATTTACGGTTAATCCTTGCCATTGTATAGTTACCAAACCGGTGTTGGTTGGGTTTGGATAAACCCATAATAAAGTATTGGCAAATATATTTTCGAGCCCAACTAAACTATGCACATAACCATCAGAAATCGACTGGCAGCTAGCATTATTGGTTACTTGCACAGTGTATGTTCCGTTTACTGTGGCTACATGTATTTTGTTTGTAGCACCAGGTATTAAATTGTTGTTTAAAAACCATTGGTAAGCAGTTGCTATTTGGCTACATGTTAAAGTATCGGTTCCTAAGTAATAGCCAACTATTGGCTTTGTTGGATTGATATCAAGTGTTAGGGTTACACTTCCTGTAGTATCGGTACTACAACCCGTTGCTATCAATGCCTTAACTTGGCGTGTTACTGGGCCGCTAACATTTATATTATAACTAATACTTGAGGTTGTTAGTCCTGCAATGCGATACCAATTAATAAAATCATCAC
>JAUCCO010000151.1:0-8051 GCA_034676125.1 Bacteroidia bacterium | reverse complement strand
GTTTGCCTTTAGCTACTCTAGCGCCAGCGTATAATCTTTTGGTAAGTCCATCAAACTCTATAAATTGATATAAGCTACTAGCTGGCGTTGAGTTATCAATGTAAAATTCGCTACTTTTAAGGTGATTGATATTGTTAATATTAATCATTTTTTTATTGGGCAATAGCGCTAAGTTTTTAGGCTTAACTTTAATAAATAAAGGTTGTAACAATAATTGAAACATATCATTAAACTCTTTTCCAACAAATTCGGGGTATTCTTCGCTTCCAAAAATAAACGAAAAACATAGGCTATCACCTTCGGGTATAAATTCAATTTCTAACACGGCACCATCACATTGCGATGTTTTGGTAAGCAAATCTTCATCAGAAAAAAAATGATCGCCAAAGTTTGCTCCTGCATTTGGACGTGAGTTACTACCAGCAATCATTTCAACCCTACCCGTGCTTAGTACCAAACCTTTACTAAAACCGGTGGTTTGTTTATGGTCTATAAAGCTTCCTATGGCTTCTATATTTCCTTTGTAATTTATCTTAAGTAGTTTTATGCCATCACCCAAAAAATTCTTTTTAACCAATGCGTGCAAACCTTTTATATCTTGAAGCTCGTTAATTTCTAATTGAGCAAAACAAGGTAAGGCCATTGCATGGAGAAATATGACTAGTAGTATTTTTGGCACTAGGCTAATTAATTTTTTAAGATGAATTTTATTTCTCTAAAAACTTAGGTACCCTAAAGTAATCAGAATCTTTTAGTGGTGCGTTACGCAATGCTTCTTCTTTGGTAATGGTTTGTATAGCCACATCAGCTCTTAGCACATTTACTTCGTCACTCATAAAAATTAAAGGCGCTACATGTTCTGTATCTATCTCTTGTAGTTTTTCTACAAAGCCAATTATTTTAGTTAAATCTCCTTTAAGATTTTCTTTTTCCTCGCTAGTAAATTCTAGCTTAGCAAGGTCAGATAGTTTGTCTATCATTTCATTGTTTATGTCCATATTCTGCTAATTTATTTGCTATTAAATCGTGTACTTGTTGTTTTAGTGCAGGTAAATCTGCTAAGGTTAAACCTTCGGTAGATATTGGAGTGTGTACATATTGTATTACTCTTCCTGGTCTAAATCTAAATTTACCATTATCGGGTAAAATAGCCCAATTGTTAATAATGGTTACTGGTAAAATTGGTGTTTGTGTTTCAATGGCAAGTTTAAATGCACCCTCTTTAAACCTGCCAAGTGTTGGTGTATTTCCAGGAATTGTGCCTTCAGGAAAAAGCACAATACTGCGTTTTTCTTCTTTAAGTTGAGTAACTGCACGTTGATAAGCTTTGGCCGCATGTCGAGGGTTTTTTCTATCTACAGAGATGTCAATGGTTCTAAAAAATATACCAAAAACGGGAACACGGGCTAATTCAATTTTAGCCATAAAGTTAAAATTAATTTTAAGCTTTACAGTTAGTGTAACTATATCTAACTTACTGGTATGGTTTGGCGTAATAACATAAGCTTGGTTTTTGTGTTTGATGCCCTTTTCTTCGATATTTTTAACAAAAATTCCACCTCCAAAAAACAACCAACGACCCCATAATTTACGTAACTTATGCCCGTATTTATAACGCTTAGGATTACTTAATGTGTATGCAAATCCTGGATATAAAACTATAAAACCTATTACGGTAATTAATCCGAAATAAATTGCCATTATAAATTTGCAGGCTTCTATAATTGCTTTCAAATTATGTTTTGATTAGGTGTAAAACTAATGAGTTTATTTTGAAGTTTTATTGACCCCAAGTGTTTGGGCTTTTTCTCCATTCAGCCAAAACAGTCATTTGCTCTTTTTGTATGATATTTTTGTTTGCAGCCACCTCAACCAAAACATCGTAATTACTTAACGAGAAGTATGGACATTTTGCATCTTGGAAAGCCAGTTTTGCTGCATCAAAACCATAGGTAAATATGGATACCATACCCAACACTTCGCAACCAAACTCGCGCAAAGATTGTACTGCTTGTAAGCTACTTTTACCAGTTGATACTAAATCTTCTACCACTACAACTTTTTGTCCTGGTTTAATATCACCTTCAACTTGTTTACCCATGCCGTGTTTTTTTGCTTCGCTACGCACATACCCAAATGGTAAATTAATTTCGTCAGCTAATAATGCTCCTGGGGCAATTCCAGCAGTGGCAACACCTATTACAGCTTGTGCTTCGGGAAATTTAGCTTGAACCAATTTTCCCAACTCTTTTTTTATAAAATCGCGTACATTAGGGTGCGATAACGACAAACGATTGTCGCTATATATGGGCGATTTCCAGCCACTTGTCCAAGTAAATGGCGCATTAGGACTTAATTTAACCGCGTTAATTTCTAACAAAAATTCCGCTATCTTCGCGGCTGTACTATCAACTTGTTGCATCACGCAAATGTATAAAATTTTTATTAACGATAAACCTTTCCTGCTAACTACAGCAGATATTACCGATAAGCGCTTCAAAGAAGCCACTCGGGTGGAGTATAATCCTTTAAAAACTGGGCATTATTTAAAAGAGAGCGAAAGCAAAAAAAACAAAGGTTATATTTTAATAACTGATGATGTAGATTTTGCATTTGCTGATGTATGCACCCACTTAGCAGTTATTGAAGCAGCTGGTGGAGTGGTGTTTAATGACCAAAAACAAGTATTACTTATAAAACGATTAGGTAAGTGGGATTTGCCTAAGGGTAAAATGGAGGGCGAAGAAACTCCTGAACAAAGTGCTTTGCGTGAAGTAAATGAAGAATGTGGAATTGATGGATTAACTATTACTGAAAAATTATCCAGCACTTATCATATTTATAGGATGCACAATTTTAATTTCCTAAAAATTACCCATTGGTTTAAGATGCATTCTAGCTTTAATAAGCCTCTTAAACCACAAACTGAAGAAAGTATAACTGAGGCGAAATGGATGGATTGGAGTGAAGTAAAACCAGATGAAATGGATACTTATATTTCGATAGCTGAATTGCTAAAAGAGGTTAAGTTGGATTAAGCAGTGCACATTTTCATTGGCATAAAAAAAACGTCACCTAAATTAATTTAAGTGACGTTTTTTTTGTTCAATAAAACTATAAGTTAAGCAGCTTGGCCAACTTGTTTTAAATGTAATAAATGCGATCTTATTGCGCTAAATACTGTTGGGAATTCACGGTAGTTAATACCATATTCTTCACATGTTGCTTTAACAATTTTATTAATTGCTGGGTAATGCACATGACTTACTTTAGGAAATAAATGGTGTTCTACCTGAAAGTTTAAACCACCTAATAACCAACTCATGCTTTTGCTACGTGTTGCAAAATTTACTGTAGTATTAATTTGGTGTTTAGCCCATTCTGTTTGAATTTTTGTATCACTACCTTCTGGAACAATAAAGTGTGCATCTTCAACAATATGTGCCAATTGAAATACAATTGCAATTACAATACCTGCTGTTGCTGCTAAAATTAAGTAACCTACAATTGTAGGTACTAAACCAACAAAAAATACCGGTAATACTATAAATAATCCTACATACAATACTTTCGATATCCAAAAGTTTAAATGCTCAGGCATATCCATTTTACGCATTTTAGTATGGTCGGCTATTTTGCCACTAAAGTATTTGTTAAAGTCGTTAAAAAACACCCAAAAAATGTAGGTTGTTCCATATAAAAACAAACCATAATAATGTTGGAATTTGTGGTACCACTTTTTCTCTTGATCAGGATGAACGCGGATATATGGCTTAATATCAATATCATCATCCATACCCTCTACGTTAGTATAACTGTGGTGATTAATATTGTGTTTTTGGCTCCATATGTAAACGTTGCCACCTAAAATATTTAGGCTATACCCCATAAAGGTATTCACCCATTTTTTTGAAGAGTAACTTCCATGTGCGCCATCATGCATTACGTTAAAGCCAATTGCTGCAACATTTACGCCCATTATAACACAAATAAAGATACTTAATAAGGTAGATTCCGGAGTAAAAAATACCATCCAAATGTAGCCAGCTACAAGTGCGGTTAGTAGAATAATTGTTTTAGAGTAAAGATTAAAATTGCCAGATACTTTTAGCTTGTTTTCATTAAAATAGTTGTCAACTCGCTTTTTCAAATCATTAAAAAAGGCAGGCTCACTGTTGTTAAATTTTATTTTTGACATTATTGTTTTTAAAAATTACCTAACAAATGTAAGTCTTCTTGAATTAATATTTCAATAGGTGTTAATAATTTATATCACATAATTATCTACATTTTAAATCTTGATGACAAACCCTAAGCTTTTGTGGTTATATTTGCCCAATTGGAATTTTGTTTAGTACTAATTAAACAATATAGGGAATGCAGTGAGAGTCTGCAACAGTACCCGCTGCTGTAAGTGTATTTTTAGCTTTTACTTTTTTTACCACTGTGAATTTTGTCATGGGAAGGTTTGTAAAAGTTTACACAAGTCAGAAAACCTGCCAATAAATTTTTAATGGTTAAACTTTCGGGAATAAAGGTTGATAACTTCAATACATGTTAATGCATGCGCTGTTTTTATCGGGTTATTTCTGTTTTATTATTTAAATGTAAAATGAAATATTTTTATCTGAGCGTAATGTTATTTGCTTGTTCATTTACCTCAAAAGCGCAATATGCACCTCAAGCAGGTACCGTTGGCACGTCAGCAATTCATAAAGATAGTAGTTTGTTTATTAATTGGGCAATTGGATGCACACTTAATAGAGGTTGGCAGAACATATCAGATACAACTTTGGGCAAAGCTCAAGTAGGAGATGAAACTTATGTTCCAGGACCTGCGGGAAATGGTATTGTTAGTTTGGGGGATGCTGGTGAAGCAATAATAACATTTGAAAAACCTATTATGAATGGTGATGGGTATGATTTTGCTGTTTTTGAAAATGGTTTTATTGATCAAACCTTAAAGCCAGGAACTGCATTTTTGGAGTTGGCTTTTGTTGAAGTAAGTAGTGATGGGATTAACTTTTTTAGGTTTGATGCGATTTGTTTAAACGATACCTTAATACAACTTGATACCTATGAAGGTATTGATGCTACTAAATTAAATAACCTTGCAGGTAAATACATTGGTAATTATGGAACTCCATTTGATTTGGATGAATTAAAAGACCAAGTTGGTTTAGATGTGATGAAAATTACCCATGTAAAAGTTGTGGATGTAGTTGGTAATATCACCACTAAATATTGTAGCAGAGATAGTAGGGGATTTCCTATAAATGATCCTTGGCCAACACCATTTGCACAAAGTGGTTTTGATTTAGATGCAGTAGGAGTAATACATCAAAATAATAATGTTGGATTAAGTGAGTTTGAAACTACACAATTGGTTAATATTTATCCAAATCCTGCACAAAAAAACCAATATTTACATGTAGTTTTGTCTACCTCAAAACCAACTGAAGTTATGGTTTATAATCAGCTTGGCAAATTGGTACTTTCTTCAAATACATCAACCCCAATAACCATAACAGAAGCGGGTGTTTATTATTTTAAAACAATGGTTGGAGACAAAATTGTAACACAAAAATTATTGGTAAATTAATTTAAATGAAAATTGAATTGTGTGCCAAATGTAACCTGCAATTTTTTTGTACAGCAGATGATATTGATAAGTGCCAATGTACACAAATTAAGTTGTGTAACGAGGCCATAAATTATATAAAAAACACCTACCAAAGTTGTTTATGTTTGGCATGTTTAACTCAAATAAATAATAGCTTTTTAAATGATAAAAAATAAGCATCATTTTATAGTTGTTTTAACTACTTTATTATGCTTAATTACTGCTTGTAAGCATAAGCCACAAGAGGTTTTTGAGATGTTAACTATTCAACCCAAAATGGCATTTGTTAAAACTGGTGATAGTGTTCAGTTTTTTATCTCTAATAAAACCAATCAAACTGAAATTAAACTAACGCCCAATATTGGTTTTTTTAATGCAGCAATTGGGTACGTTGCTCCATCAAGTATTTTAAATGATAGCTTGCCTGTTTTGCTAACTGCAGCAAACAATCAAGAAGACATATCGGCTAGAATTTATATTGTTAAATCAAGTGTATACGATACGTTAATATCATTTAATAAAACCATTTTACCTTTAATGGTGGGTAATTGTAACTTTAAAGCTTGTCATGGAAATGGCTCTCACGCTGGTAAGGTAGAATTAAGTACTTACGATAGTTTGATGAGGTATGTAGTTCCTCATCAACCCAAAAATAGTTTATTGTACACTTGCCTTTTAAAGCCAGAAGTACTGCGCAGAATGCCACCTGCTGGGCCATTGCATTTGTACAAAATTAATTACATTAAAAAGTGGATTGAGCAGGGCGCAATTGCTAATTAGTTTTAGTTATAAAGTTTTGCATAGTTTTTTAAACCTTGTGTTTGTGGTAAGTTTGACCCTTGATTTTTTTAACATGAGGTATAGTATAATTTTAGGATTAACATTTTTTGTACTTAGTGCTTGCCAAAGCAATAGTGATAAAACATTATTCGACTCAAAAGTAAAAGCACTCGAAAAAGAGGTTTTAGCCATTCATGATGAAGTAATGCCTCGCATGGGTGAAGTGGTGCAGTTATCTTATAAAATGGATAGTTTGGTAAAAATAACTACCGATACTGTTGAACAAAACATATTAAACGGGCATTATAAAAATTTAGTAAAAGCAGATAAGGATATGATGCATTGGATGCGTGGTTACAACACGCCTGCTTTACCATACGACAGTGCTTCATTAAAATATTTACTAAACGAAAAAGTAAAAGTAGAGAAACTAAAGGCACTTATTTTAAATGCAATTGATGAAGGAAATACTATTTTAAACAATAATTAAACAGCATATAAAGATGAATTTTTTTAATAAATTATTAGGTGTTATGGTTATCGCAACTGCCGCTGCGTGTGGCAATGCAAGTGTTAATAGATTGCCTATTTTAGGTAATAGAGTTGCACAAGAAATTGTAGTTGATGGTAAAACTATTATGGATACGATTTACCAAACAGTACCAGAGTTTAGTTTGCTTAATCAAGATAGTGTGGTGGTAACAAACGAAACTGTTGAAGACAAAATTTATGTAGCAGATTTTTTCTTTACCAGTTGTCCAACCATTTGCCCAACAATGAAGAAGGAGTTGATGCGTGTTTATGCCAAATACAAAGGCAATAACAAAGTAGCTATTTTATCGCATACCATCGACCCTGATTACGATAATTTAACAGTTTTAAAAGATTATGCAGAGCGGTTAGATGCTGATGGAAAACAATGGATGTTTTTAAGAGGAGATAGAAAAGAGGTGTATGATTTAGCAGAGAAAGGTTACTATGCATCTGCTTTGGTTGATAGCACAGAACCAGGTGGATTTGTGCATAGTGGTGGTTTTATTTTGGTTGATAAACATCAGCGTGTAAGAGGTATTTATGATGGAACTTCGGCTACTGATGTAGATAAACTAATGAAGGATATGGACTTGCTATTAAAAGAAGAATGAGAATAATAGGAATATTAAGTTTACTGTTTTTTGTTGCATCATGTATGGAAAATCCAACGGTAAACATGCAGGCAGTAGCGCACGGGCAAGAGCTATACGAAACACATTGTTCAAACTGTCATCAGCAAGATGGAAAAGGATTGGCACGTATTGTTCCACCATTGTTAAATGCAGATTATATAACAATTTATCGCGATTCGTTGCCTAATATTATTTATCATGGTATGCATTATCCAATTGTGGTAAATGGTATTATGTATCAACAAAAAATGCCCGGAAATTCAAAACTTTCTTTGAAAGAATTAACAGCAGTAATAAACTTTATAGAGTTTAGGTTTGCAAAATCAACCCAACTACTTTCATTGGATAGTGTAGAATTGTTGCTGAGGAAATAAGCGATTTAATTAAAAATTAAAGTGCTTGGTTGCTTAAATTTGCTTAATGTTGCGAATATGAAATCTATAAGAATAATAGCTGCAATAGCAACAGGGTTGGTGTTCAGT
>JAUCCO010000150.1:0-8249 GCA_034676125.1 Bacteroidia bacterium | reverse complement strand
TTTAGTTTTCCCGATTTCTCAGCATCCTCAATCATCTTTAAAGCCATACGGTCTTTAATGGAGTTTCCGGGGTTGGTGGTTTCTATTTTTGCAACTACGGTGCAAGGTAAATCCTTAGTTATTTTGTTTAATTGAACCATGGGTGTGTTACCTATGGTAGTTAGTATGTTTTTATGCCACATGGGGGCAAATATAGTGTTATATTTTTAATAGCTTAATGCTTTGATAATTGATTACTTTTAAAGCTTGTTAAGTTTAGGTTTGATGCATTATTTGTTCAATTATATTTTGTATTTTCAGTTAGTTTTTCTTATTTGTGAGAGTAAACCATTATTAAAATGTAAATAGTGGTTAAAAACTATACATATGAAAACTAAAGAAGAAATTGTAGAAGATTGGTTACCCAGGTATACAGGTAGACCACTTGATGAGTTTGGAGAATATATTTTACTTACAAATTTTGCGCATTACCTTGTATTATTTGCCGAAAGATTTGGGGTTGAAATTTTGGGTAGAGATAAACCTATGCAAAGTGCCACTGCCGAAAATATTACCATTATAAATTTTGGAATGGGTAGTGCAATGGCTGCTACTGTTATGGATTTATTGTCGGCTATTTCGCCTAAAGCAGTGTTGTTTTTGGGTAAATGTGGCGGGTTAAAAAAGAATACACAATTGGGTGATTTGATATTGCCCATTGCAGCAATAAGAGGCGAGGGTACAAGTAATGATTATTTGATGCCTGAGGTTCCGGCATTGCCTTCATTTAGGTTGCAAATGGCTGTTTCGGCAAGTATTATAAAACACAATAAAGATTATTGGACAGGTACTGTTTACACTACTAACCGTAGGGTTTGGGAGCATGATGAAAAGTTCAAAGAATATTTAATTAGTACCCGAGCAATGGGAATTGATATGGAAACAGCTACCATTTTTGTAGTTGGGTTTACCAATAAAATTCCTAAAGGAGCATTGTTATTGGTAAGCGATAATCCAATGATTCCAGAAGGGGTTAAAACATCAAAAAGCGACCTTGCAGTAACGAGTAGTTATGTAGAAACGCATTTGGCTATTGGTATTGATGCATTAATTGAATTGCGTGATTCTGGTGAGTCGGTTAAACACCTTAGATTTGAATAATATGATTGATTTAAGAAGTGATACGGTAACCAAACCATCTACCAAAATGCTTGAATTTATGATGGCAGCAAAAGTTGGTGATGATGTATATGGAGAAGATGAAACTGTTGCAGAACTAGAACGTTTTTTAGCCAATCAATTTGGCATGGAAGCAGGATTATTTTGCCCAAGTGGAACCATGACCAACCAGATTGCGATACGCATACATGCCAAACCAGCCACCGAAATTATTTGTGCAGATAATGCACATGTTTTTAAATACGAAGGTGGTGGAATAGCTGCAAATACTGGTGCACAAGCAAGAATATTACCAAGCACTTTTGGCAAAATTACTTCAACCCAAATTACCGAAGTGATAAATGCGGATGATATTCATTTTCCGAGAACGGTTTTGGTATGTTTAGAAAATAGCAGCAATAGGGGTGGAGGAAGTATATACACCCACAAAGAAATGATTGACATTGCGGCTGTTTGTAAACAACATCAGTTGCAATTACATTTAGATGGTGCACGCGTGTATAATGCACTTGCCGAAGGTGATTATGTAGCGAAAGATTTAGGACAATTGTTTAACAGTATTTCTATTTGTTTAAGCAAAGGATTAGGAGCACCAGTTGGTTCTGTTTTATTAGGCAATCATGCATTTATTGCCGAGGCCAAACGTGTGCGTAAATTGATGGGTGGAGGCATGCGCCAAGCTGGATATTTGGCCGCAGCAGGTTTGTATGCTTTGCAACATCATGTTAAAGGTTTAAAACAAGATCATGCGCATGCAAAACAAGTAGCAAAAGTATTACAACAAAATAAAAATGTAGTAAGCATGTTGCCTGTAGTTACCAATATTGTAATTTTTAAAATGGTTGATGAAGCTGTTGCAAATGCATTTCAAAGTCAATTAAAATTACAAAATATTTTAGCCAATAAAGTTTCGGCAACCGAGTTACGTTTTGTTTTTCATTTAGATGTAACTCCAGATATGGTTAACCAACTATGTAAGGTTATTGAGGAGTTTAATGCGTAAATCAGTAAGTATTATTTCACTTTAATATTAGAGCGTTTTTGTAGTAAATAGCTTTAATGTTGGTAACATCTTCCATTGGCATTACTGGTCATTCGTTTGCAGCGGTTACCTGCTTTAGTTGTTCCTGAACATTGCACTGTTGCAGATTTTTTTTCCTGGTTATTGTTTGGTTTTATATTGGTTTGGGGTGATTTGTTTTCATTAACCGCATCCTTTTGTTGCCCCACATGATGGTAGCAATAACCACTGCTGTTTGTTGTTTTGTTTTTACACCTGTTTCCAGCCTTAGTAATTCCTTTACATTGGGTTGATTGAGTTGTTTTTATTGCAGATTTATCTGCTATTGGATTTTCATTTCCCCATGTCCAACATGCTATGCAATTGGTACTTTCAATAACCTCTTCTTGATCGTTTGGTAACAACTCAAAAAAATCGAGTCCAGTAAGTTTTTCAACACTATCAATGGTAACTGCAAAGGCGTGTAGTTCTTCTTTGCTAGCCGCATTTGGTAAAATAAAACCTATTCCTTTTATGTTGGGTACAGTATAATCTAAAAGTACTTTGTAATAATACTTTGGTACCGAAATTTTATTTGGTCCAATACTTTCAAGGTCATTACTTAAAACGGGTCCAGTTACCACATATATGCTTTCATTTTCTATGGCCCAAGTACGTACTTGTTCTTCAAGTTTTTTCCAAATACCACGGTTAAAACTTGGGGCTTGCGGACTCATGTTACTGTAATAAAAAGATTCGGACATAGCAGTTAACGACCATCCCATATCAGAAGCCGGAGCTAAGTGCCCTCTATCATATCCCGAACCTTTATAATCTATATTAAAAGATGTTGTAGATTTTACTTTTGGGTCGGGTATAAATTTATCTGTTCTATCATAAATTTTATTGGTTTCATCTTTGGTTAATTCGTATGC
The DNA here is from genome assembly GCA_034676125.1 of Bacteroidia bacterium. Lineage (GTDB taxonomy): Bacteria > Bacteroidota > Bacteroidia > UKL13-3 > UKL13-3 > UBA6183. The sequence continues at coordinate 5,156 of JAUCCO010000150.1, read as the reverse complement.
AACCCAATTGGCTTGCTTATGCGTTTTGTTAAACAATAACGAGTATCCAGTGTGGCTAATAACTTCATCTTTTGGCGTAGTTTTAGGTATTTCTAATCCAGCAATTTTTGTTGTATTATTAATGTTTAAAGAAACACTATCAGCATAAAGCCAAGTAGCATTTTCAAATAATAAAACTTTTTTTCCTGAGGTAGTTGTGGCTTGTTGTTGGCCAAAGCTTACGGGTTTAAATATTACCAAAGCTAAAAGCATCAGTATTATTTTAGGCGAAAAGTATTTTTTGTTTATAGCATTCATCAGTAAAATAAAATAGTAATTTGGGGTTGATGTGAGTATTCAAATCTAATTAAAAATTACAATTGGTATTATTGGTGTGCAAAACATCAAACCTAATAAAAAAAAACTCCCGACCACAAATTGTAGCCAGGAGCATAATGTCAATTGATTTATACAGGTTTATTCAACAATTATTTTTTTGGTTATAATTTCATGTCCAGTATCAAAATGTAAAAAATACAATCCTTTAGAATATTCCTTAAGGTCTATATTTACATCATTAACAATACTTTTGTTTTGATAAACCAGTTTGCCCATTAAGTTATAAATTGTTAACGAAACTGCTTGGTTATTTTGATTGGAGATATTAATTATACCATTTGTTGGATTAGGATAAACGGTGATATTGTTTTGTGTTAAGTTGGTTGATTGAATACCAGTAGAAGTGCCATACTTAAAAAGTTTCCTTTCTCTATCTTTACTGTCTTTAATAAAATATAGCACATTATCTAGTGAAGCAAAACAATTAAGTGTGGTGTTATCATTTTCAACACCAGTGCCAATAGTTCCGGCTGGTGTACCATCAGTTTTCCATATTTTGTTTTTATCTGTGTTTAAGTATAATTCGTTGTTAATAAAGCCAACACTCCTATAAATATTTGTACCTGCTGTACCTGGAGTTATATCAGCTAGCATAAAAGTTCCGGCTGGTGTACCATCTGTTATCCATGGTTCATCGCCTGCCTCAGTATTATGGCCTAAAAAAATAAGCTTGTTATTTAATGGCCATCCATATCCAGCTTGAAATGGCGCAATATTAAAATTCGACTTTAACAAAGCTGTATCTAAAGTAACTTTATCAATAGTGTACATATAACTTGCATAAGTGTGCAAATTAGTAGCAGTGGCAAGTAGTTTAGTGCCAATTGAATTAAATATCACCAAGGCTGTTACCTCATTTGTACCTTCACAAACCATAACAGTTCCAGCAGTTGTGCCATCTGTTCTCCATAATGCCATTTTATTACTTGTTGTTAAGCCATTAAAGTATAAATAATCACCATCAACATATAAGCCAGCTACATTACTACTAAGTGTTGATGGATACACAAATTGTTGGGTACCGGCTTCTGTTCCATCAGATTTATATAGTTCAAATTTACCGCTAACACTTGATTTAGCACGAAACCATAACTCGTTTTTAAAAGCAACTGCATTTTGTGGATTCGAGCCATTTAGGCCTGGATAAATATCTTTTACTAATTTTGTACCAGCCTTTGTTCCATCGGTAACATACAATTCTATATCGTTAACAGTAACAACTTTTGTAGAAAAAAACACCTTGCCATTGCAGTTAACAAGCCAATCGGGCTGCGCACAATCTATTAGGTTTATTGTGCCGGCCTCTGTACCATCAGAAACTTCTAATCCATCGGCTAAAGATGTTCCGGTTGAGCCAAAATGGAAATATGCTTTTCCATACCCATCATGGAAATATTTACCAAATATGCTTGGCTGCTGGGTAATGGTTGATAAATGTTTAACCATGGTTGATGTAGTACCATCATACGTATATAAGTCTAAGTTAGTTGGGGTTGTCTCATTAAACCCATAATAAAACAGCTTGTTTCCTACCTTGGCTAGATTATAAATCTTATATGCGCCAACGCCATCTGCTTCTACCTGAATTTGTGCGCGGGTATTTGTAATGTTGCCAAAAGTTAACAATACAAAGGATACCGCAAATACTGAATGTTGTAATATTGTTTTCATGTGTGTATTATTTTATTAAGCACAAAATTCAACTAATATCCTCTGGTATAAAATAGTGCATTTATACTATGCCTTTAAAATTTTAAAAATTAGTGTAGTTAAAATATTTATTAAATACTTATTTTGGTTGATGATGAAATTAACCTACAGCACTTTTATTTTATTTTTTATGGTGTGGTTTTGTAGTACAACTGTTTTAGGCCAAAGTATTAACCCGTTACATAAGTATTACCAACTTTCTGAAATAAAATTTAATGAGGGCAACTATGCCGAGGCATTGCAATTAAATATTAAAGCACTAAAGTTGGCCGAAGAACAAAATAATTGTAATGATATAACTTATGCCCTTATGCAGGTGGCTAAGATGGAGTATTATCTTAATGATAGAATATTGGCACTAAGTACACTTTTAACTGCCGAAAAATTAATTGACTCTTGTAAAATCGATTCTCTTAGGTATAAAGTTTACCATAATATTGGCTCTATTTATTCAGAACTTCAACAATTAGAACAGTCACTAAATTATTTAAAAAAGGCTTTAGCTATTTTAAATAAAACTAAAAACTATGCAGAACTAACAAGAACCAATGTAGTTGTTGCTGCGTTGTATATTGAACGAATGGCAAATACTGCCGAAGGCGAAAAGTATCTTATACAAGCAGAGAAGTTTGCTACATTATCTAATGATTCTTTACTCATTGCTTTTTCTGTATCAAAAAGAGGTGGATGGTATTTTGCCAAAAAAGAATACCAAAAGGCTTTGTTGTACTACAATCAAGCACTGCAAATATATAAACGGCAGCACAATGCAAATGGCATTTTATATGTGCTTAGAGCCATTGCCGATACAAAAGCTAATTTAAAAACAAATGATGTAGCAGAAAGTTACAATGATTATATTTTATTAAAAGATTCTATTTTTAGTGCTGAAACTTCAAAAAAAATAGCAGATTATGAAGTACAATATCAAACCGGAAAAAAAGAAATAGCAAACAGTAAATTACAACAAAAGTTAACCATTAATCAGGCTGAAATATCAACGAGAAACCGAACTATTATTGGTTTAATTGTAAGTATTTTAATGATAATTACTTTTGTTTTATGGCGTATTAATGTGCTTAATCTTCGGAAAAAACAAACTGAATTAATTGCTTTAAGTGCTTTGCAAAAAGAAAAAGAACGCATCTCTCGCGATTTGCATGATAACGTAGGTGGGCAACTTTCGTTTGTGCTTTATGCCTTGGATGGGATTAATGATGAAAATTCTACAAAACGATTGGAAATAACAACCAATATTAATAACTCGATAAGAGATGTTATAAGTAATTTGCGAGAAACTATTTGGGCTATAAATGATGAGGATATTTCTTTAAATGATTTTAATGATAAGCTAAAAGTTTATGCCCGAAACATGTTTAGAAACACGGCTACCAATGTTGTTTTTACTGCTTATTCAGAAACTAATCTTCGATTAAAATCTATTGTTGGCCTTAACTTATATCGTATTTGTCAGGAAATAATAAACAACGCATTTAAGTATGCAAATGCAACAGAAGTTACTATTTCAATTGAATTTAATGATAAAACAAGTATTGTAATTACTGATAATGGTATTGGTTTCGATATAAATAAAAACAGTACAAATAGCTATGGTTTAACTAACATAAAAAGTAGGGCAGTTGATGTAGGAATTAAATTAAATGTACAATCTGAAATTGGTAAAGGCACATCTTATTTATTAGTAGTATAAATGTACTATTGGGTAATTAAAATAATATCAAGATTTTTGTAATTGGTAAAAAATACGCCATGATATATTTAGCCATTGTAGAAGATAAATCTAACCTAAGAAACGCATTAGCAGCAAAGTTAAATACTATTGCTAATTGCGAGGTGTTGTTTACTGCCGAAAATGGCCAAGATTTTTTGGAGCAAATGATGGAGGCCCGCAGGGGAGTAGAACCAAATTTAGTGCTGATGGATATCGACATGCCAATTATGGGCGGCATTGAAGCTGTAGCAAAAGGTAAGGAGCGTTACCCCGATTTAAAGTTTTTGATGCTAACAATTTTTGATGAAGATGATAAAATATTTAATGCAATTAAAGCAGGTGCTGATGGCTATTTATTAAAAGATGAACCCATCGAAAAAATTTATGAAGCCATTGTAAATTTGTTAAACAATGAAGGCACAGCAATGTCGCCAAGCATTGCCAGGAGGGTGCTTAAACTTTTAATGAATGCCACTTTACAAACACCTACTGATAATTTAACTGAAGAATATAACTACAACCTAACCGAAAAAGAAAAAGAGGTTTTGGCATTTTTAGTTGAGGGTTATGAATATAAAGAGATTGCAGCAAAAATGAATATCAGTGCCAATACTGTGCGCAACCATATTGCAAACACCTACAAAAAACTTCACGTAACATCCAAAACGCAAGCAATAAATGTGTACACCAATAAAACAGGATTATCTGTTAAAATTGCATAACACTGTTGTAGTTTGATGACAGTTTAAATGGAGTAACCTATCATTATTATTACCACACAAAGTACCTAATGGAAAGAGGCCGCTATTTTATTAGCAGCCTCTTATTTTGTAAAAACGATAAGCCGGGTTCTGTTACGTCCGCCTATGGCGGATATGCTTGTCATTTATCTGGCTCCAACCTCACGGTGAGAATCTAGCAGCCTACCCATTACGAAAGTGCGAGCAGCACTTTGTGTTACATTGCTGCAACACCTCGTAACCTATTTGGCCTTGCAACACATAAGGTTTACCATGCCTTGCACATTGCTGCACAAGCGGTGGTCTCTTAAACCGCCTTTTCACCCTTACCAAACATTGCTGCCTGGCGGTATATTCTCTGTGGCACTTGCTGTAAACCCAACATTACATTGGGCCTCCTACCAGTTAGGTAGTATGTTGCTCTGTGTTGCCCGGACTTTCCTCTTTTGGGTTTAACCCCAAAAGCGACAAGCTGTTTTTACAGCAGCAAATGTACGTTACATTTTATTGTTATGCTATTTTTTGAATGTAGATTAACTAATACAATTGAATTCACATTTTTGTTGTCGAATTTCAAATTTGATAACGTTTTAACT
>JAUCCO010000149.1:0-8373 GCA_034676125.1 Bacteroidia bacterium | reverse complement strand
ACCCGAGCATGGCTTTAGAGGCGACCACAGTGCAGGTGCTAAAATAAAATCGAGTGTTGATGAAAAAACTGGTTTACCTGTAGTTTCGTTATACGGCAAAAATTACAAACCAAGTGCTGATATGATGAAAAAAGTGGATGTTATTATTTTCGACATTCAAGATGTTGGTGCAAGGTTTTATACCTACATTTCTACGTTACATTATGTAATGGAAGCTTGTGCCGAAAGTAAAAAACTTTTAATTGTTTTAGATAGGCCAAACCCTAATGGATATTATGTAGATGGCCCTGTGCTTGATATGAAATTTAAATCGTTTGTTGGCATGCATCCTGTGCCTGTTGTGCATGGCATGACGGTGGGCGAATATGCTACGATGATTAATGGTGAAAAATGGCTAAAAGATAGTTTAAAATGCAAATTACAAGTGGTAAAAATGAAAGACTGGAATCACTCCATTAAATATATTTTACCTATAAAACCATCTCCTAATTTACCAACTCCAGAAAGTATTACCCTGTATCCTTCAGTTTGTTTTTTTGAAGGTATAAACTATAGTTTAGGTCGCGGTACTGATAAACCATTTGAGTGTATTGGTAAGCCAGGAAACACACAAGGCGATTATATATTTACACCCAAAAACATTAAAGGTGTTGCAGAAAATCCGCCATTTATGAATAAACAATGTAGAGGTTTTTTACTTACAGATTATGCCAAAAATATCTTTCCGCTTAATCCTAGTTTAAACTTATCGTGGATAATTGAAATGTACCAGAATGATAGTGTTAAGGACAAGTTTTTTAACAACTTTTTTAATAAGCTTGCTGGTAATGATATTTTAATTGAACAAATTAAAACAGGAGTTAGCGAAGCAGACATTAAAGCATCATGGCAAAATGATTTGAAGAAGTTTAAGAAAACACGTAAAAAATATATGCTATATCCTGATTTTGATAGCATGATAAACCGATAAAAAATGAACCCTATTCTTGCATTAATAAAAAAAGATGTAACTATTGAGTGGCGACAACGGTATGCCATTAATGGAATTTTGCTTCATGCAATATCTAGCACGATGGTGGTTTTTTTAAGTGTAAAAATGCTTAACGCTCCTACTTGGAATGCTATATATTGGATTGTGTTATTATTCTCTTCGGTTAGTGCAGTTGCCAAAAGTTTTGTTGCCGAAAGCAGCGGCAGACAATTGTATTATTATGGTATTGTATCTGCTCAACATTTAATAATATCAAAGCTCATTTACAATGCAGTTTTAACCATACTGTTGGCCTTATTGTGTTTGTTTACTTATGGCATATTTTTAGGTTTTCCGGTTAATAACGTGCCATTTTTCATCATCATTATTTCGCTGGGTTCAGTAGGTTTTTCATCAACCTTTACTTTGTTATCATCTATTGCAGCAAAATCGGGTAATGGCAATTTATTAATGCCGGTATTAAGTTTTCCTGTAATTATTCCATTATTATTAGTTGCTATAAAATCAGCCAAAAAAGCGGTGGATGGTGTTGATGTATCATTTATCACAAAAGACTTATTGGTATTATTAGCCTTAAATACTTTAATAATAATGTTGGCCTATTTATTATTTCCATTTTTATGGAAAGATTAATTTTTAACTAAATGAACCAGAATTTACGCGTTATATTTTTAGGCACACCAGATTTTGCAGTTATTCCTTTAAAAGCTTTAGTTGATGCTGGAGTTAATATTGTAGCAGTAGTTACAGCACCCGACAAGCCCGCAGGTCGTGGTATGCAATTGCAACAACCACCCGTAAAAAAGTTTGCAGTAGAAAATAATATTCCCGTATTACAGCCTATAAAACTTAAATCGCCCGAGTTTTTAATAGAACTTAAAAGTTACCAAGCCGATTTGCAAGTGGTAATTGCATTTAGAATGTTGCCCGAAGCAGTTTGGAACATGCCAAGATTAGGCACCATAAACCTTCATGCCTCATTGTTGCCCGATTATCGTGGGGCAGCTCCTATTAATTGGGCCATTATTAATGGCGAAACAGAAACGGGTGTAAGCACGTTTTTATTAAAACACGAAATAGATACAGGCGATATTATATTAAGCAAAACAGTAGGTATTGGACCAGAAACAACAGCCGGAGAATTACATGACGATTTAATGCATGTTGGAGCGGAATTAATTGTTGAAACGGTAAAAGCCGTTGAACGTGGAAATTATACCACAATTCCTCAAAAAAATTCGTCAAATAAATTTGCACCTAAATTATTTACTGCAAATTGCGAAATAAACTGGACGCAAACCGGAGCACAAATAAAAAACCTGATAAGAGGCTTGAGCCCTTATCCTGGTGCATTTACAAAACTAAACGACCAAGTACTAAAGGTATACAATTGTAGGTTTGAAGCAGATATGCACACAGAAACTTTAGGAGCCATGCAAACCAATTACGAAAAAAACTCGTACATTAGATTTGCCGTTGCAGATGGATGGATTTATATTACTGATATTCAACTACAAGGTAAAAAAAGAATGAAAACGGAAGATTTGTTAAGGGGATGGAGAAATTAATATGTAAAATGGCTGCTTATTGCCAATAAAACACTGCTAATAAAAAAACCTAATCCTTTTTTCATTTATTTTCCGTTTATTTGCACATTAATTAAACAAATACACCACGTGAGTAAACTTTTTAAAACTATACCCCTAATAATTTTATTTGTAGCAATTGCCTCAATCGTGATGGCTCAACCAAACGGAGCTCCAGATGCTGCAGGTATATTTGAAGAGATAGAGGATATTCCAATTAATGGTGCAATTGCTTTATTAACTTCTGCTGGTGTAGGCTTAGGCATTAAAAAATTATACGCTCGCAAAAAATAGTTTTGTTGCCTAAGTAAACTATTATCATGCTTAGCAATAAACTTTATAAATTTCTTTTACTTTCTGTTTTTTCATACGGAGTTTGGCTCTTATTATATGAGTTTTTTATTAAGCCAAACGGGTTACTCGACCAGTTTATTACCGAAAATATTTCTTATTTACTTTGTTTAGGGTTAGATCTTTTAGGCTATCACCCGCATTTTAGTATTGCCGAAAACATAGGCGAAACATTTATTTTTCTTAGTACAAGCACATACCCATTATTACGTGTTGGTGCATCATGCAATGGTTTAGAGTTATTGGTATTATTCACTATATTTATTATTTGTTACCCTGGTAAGTTTAAAGCTAAGTTGTGGTTTATTCCCTTAGGATTACTAATTATACATGGAATAAATATTTTTAGAAACTTTATTTTAACTTTAATGGCAGTACATAAATCGCCATACTTCGACTTATTTCACAGGTACATATTTATATTTTTAGTGTATGGCGTAATTTTTTTATTGTGGATGTGGTGGGCTGATAAACAAGGTAAAATAAACATTAGCCATGAAAAAGGATAACATTTATGCCTTAGCCATATTACTTTTAATACTTGCACTAAGTATGTTAAAAGACAATATTACTCCAGACTATAGAAATACACCTGCTGCAAATTTTCTTTCACCAGAAGTGCTAACCACAACAAGGTTAGCCACTTTGTTTACGCATACTTTATTTTGGCTTGAAGCATTTTTATACAGCATTTTGTATATTGTATTACCTACTATTTTAATACATTTTGCATTTAAACAAGCTGTATTAACCAAGTTTACTTTGTTGCTATTGTGTGGTATAACCATATTATTATATACTTCTATATTTATTCAATCTGCTAGCATCGATCATGTTTTGGTTTCAAAAGTTAATCGTTATTTGCATTCGCCTATAATTATCCTATTTTTATGGGCTGCATTTACCATTACAAAGCAAAAACCAACTAAAAATGAATCGCATACTTAATTGGCTTAAACAATACAATACTCCAGTGTCAACCAATGGCTTTGGAATGTTTCGTATTGCATTTTCTTTGTTTATATTGTTGCTCATTTACCATGTATTTTATTTTAGGCCGCTAATATTTAATACCATTCCACACATTGCCCCTAACCCATTTCCCGCTAAATTATTTTTATCCATTTGGATAGTTGCTGTAAGCTTGTTACTGGTTGGTTGGCAAACTAAAATAGTAGCTTTAATAAATTACATCTTTGTAATTATTGCTGCCTATTCTTTTAGCAACTCGGGTTGTGGCTCATTTAATGATGATTTATTGCGCATTGGTAGTTTTTTAATGCTAATAATGCCTGTTGGCAAAAGTTATAGTGTTGATAGTATTTCTCACACCATTAAATACGGACAAAGACCTTCAAACCAAACTACCCAATTTTATTACTTAGCCGCACTTTTTGTATCGTTGGGGTTGATGTATTTTGCCAGTAGTTTTACAAAAATATATTCTCCCCTGTGGAATAGCGGTTTAGGACTTTGGGTTCCTTCTGTTATGCCACATAATAAATGGCATGAATTTGCTTTTTATTTAAATTGGAAATGGGCACACATTGCCATCAATTACTTAACCATTGTTTGGGAATTTGGGTTGATATTCGCTTTGTTTTTCAAAAAAATAAGACCTTATGCCGCATGGATGGGCGTGGCTTTTCATCTAGGCATTGCCGCACTTTTTCCTTTCCCTTTATTATCATTTGGGCCAATTCCTTTTTATTTACTTTTTATTGGCGAAGGTTTTTGGAGCAAGTTTAGTCCTAAACAAATTGAACTAAGTATAAATCCAAATTTAGTTAAACATAATGCACTTGCACGTCTTATAAATGGCATAAACCCCAATACAACTATCGTACATCAGGATACCAATTTCATCCTCATTAACCAAACCCAGTATCATAACAATTGGAGTGCTGCAAAAGTTGCTTTAAAACACAGTAGCATTGGAAAGTTAATTGCCCCATTCTTAACATTTGAATTAGTCAGGTTATTTATTGATTTTGTTGTTGAAGATGTTATCCAATTTCAAACACCAAATCAAGTTACTAAACCCTTTATAACCTCAAAAACACGCTACGGAATTTTACTTATTTTTTGTATTGGATTATTTAGTGTACAAACCTTTTACAGCAGTTACCACTTTTACTCGCGCGTTAAAGGCGGTGTTACATTAACATCTGTAAAAAAGTTTTATGTGGTTAGAAGAGATATTTCTGACTATAGCTTAAAACCATCTAATTTATTTAGAACACTTTTTGGATTAAATGCACGTGGAGTATTTTTAGACCACAGCATGCAAGGCGATAAAACTGTATTTGCTGTAACCCAAACTAAACCCAATGGAGAAGTGGTGTGGTTACCTTTTTTTGATGAAAACGGCTATTGCAAAAGCATGAACCTAAATTTAGCCTGGAGCAAATATTCATTCAACTCGGTTTGTAGTGGCAATATTCCCAACCCTAAAGAGTTAGAAAAAGCACTTTGGTTTTGGGCCGCCAAAAACAACATAAAAACAGATAGTTTAGATTTTAATATTTTAAGACGCACCTATCATTTTCCTAGTGTTTATCAAGAAAACTATCACCAAACACTGATAAAACAACCGTGGATACCCGAAGGAACCGCAACCTTTAGAAAAGGTAAGTTTAATTACTTGCCAATTGATAGCTTATAAACTACCTTTTGTGTTTTTTTGATATCAATAAACATAGCTATAACCAGTATCTGAACACTTACAATTTTAAATTGAAGTGGTAATACAAATTTATTTTTTAGTGCTGATTTTTAATATATTTGATTTAGATATGCGTGTAATTGTACCGTGTATAAATAAGTTCGGGACAACCCTATGGCGACCGTGCGACCATTAAACCAGCTTAATTCGACAACAATAACATTTAACGACATGAACGAAATAATTTGCCCAAATTGTAAAAAAGCTTTTAAAGTTGACGAAGCAGGTTTTGCTGACATACTTAAACAAGTTCGTGACCATCAATTTGAAGAAGAATTACAGACACGACTAAATCTTGCTGACAAAGAGAAAGAAAGTGCTGTAAAATTAGCCGAAGCAAATGCTAGAAATTCTGTGCAAGAACAACTCGCAAAGAAAGACAAGGAATTGACTGAACTCAAAGCTCAAAAGGAAACTGAACTATTGCAACTAAAATCAAAACTTGACAATGCAGAAGTTGAGAAAAAACTTGCCGTAAATGAAGCCACGCAAAAAGCTGAAAAGGAACGGGATAATTTGGCTAACGATTTAAAAATAAAAGACACCGAAAAACAACTGCTCGAAAAATCACTTAGTGAAAAATATTCGGCTGAGTTAAAGGAGAAAGATGCCATCATTAAGCACAAGGACGAGGAGATTGCACTTAGAAAGGATATGAAGTTGAAACTATCAACAAAAATGATAGGCGAAACACTTGAACAACATTGCGAAACAGAGTTTAACAAACTTCGTGCAACAGCTTTTCAAAAAGCATATTTTGAAAAAGACAATGACTCAAAATCAGGTAGCAAAGGCGATTTTATTTACAGGGAAGCTGACGAAGCAGGAAATGAAATCATTTCTATAATGTTTGAAATGAAAAATGAGGGTGACGAAACAGCTACAAAAAAAAGGAATGAAGATTTCTTAAAAGAACTAGACAAAGACCGCACAGAGAAGAAATGCGAATACGCTGTTCTTGTTTCCCTTTTAGAACCAGAAAGTGAATTTTATAATACTGGAATAGTTGATATATCGCATAAATACAACAAAATGTATGTTGTGCGACCTCAATTTTTCATTCCCATAATTACACTACTTCGCAATGCGGCAATGAATTCTATGCAATACAAAGCAGCACTTGCATTAGAAAGGAATCAAAATATTGACATTACTAATTTTGAGGAAAAGATAAATACTTTTAAAGAGGGTTTTGCAAGAAATTACGACTTAGCAAGTCGTAAATTTAAAACAGCAATTGAAGAAATAGATAAAACTATTGACCATCTTCAAAAAACCAAGGACGCTTTGCTATCATCCGATAATAATCTTCGACTTGCTAATCAAAAAGCGGAAGATTTAACAATCAAAAAACTAACGCAAGGCAATCCTACAATGAAAGCAAAATTTGATGAACTTTAATAGAAAAAAATAAGTAATGCAAGAACAAGCAACTCTCAAAATAAATAAGCAGACACTGCCATTTTTAAACATCTCTTTGTATCTGAACGATATTAAACCCGTTCAGTCATTGACGATTGAAAATACTTCTGAGGTAGATTCCGCACAACTTGAAATAAAGATAACTGCCGACCTTCCTTGCATTGAGCCATTTAATTATAGCGTTCCATTCGTCCCTGCCCAAAAGGACGTAAAAATTCCGTTAGAAAATTTAAAAGTAAACCGTGAATTTCTTAACAAGCTATCCGAAACTGAAAAGGGAAACATAACTATTGAAGTATGCGAAAAAGAAGTTTCAATACTTAAAGAAACGATTGCGATAAACATTCAACCATTAGAACATTTTGGTGGGTTTCAGGTATTGCCCGAACTCATAGCAGCTTATGTTACTCCCAATCATCCTTACATATACCACATTAAAAGGAAGGCGATTGAAATATTAGAAAAGCAAGGATTAAAAACGGCTTTTGAAGGTTATCAGAGCAATGACACCGAGCGTGTGTTGCAAATAATGTCAGCGATTTATTCCGCCATTCAAAGCGAGGAAATTATTTACAGTTCTTTGCCGCCAGGTTATGAAGAAATGGGACAAAGATTACGTTTGCTTAATACCATTCAACAAGAAAAATTCGGAAACTGCATTGACATCAGTTTGTTGTTTGCCGCTTGTTTAGAAGCAGTTGACCTAAATCCAATTTTAATTATTGTTCGTGGTCACGCTTTTGTTGGCTGCTGGTTGCAGGACGACAAATTTTCTGAAGTAATAAATGATGATAAAACTGCAATTACTAAACGTCTTTCTAAAGGAATACGTGAAATGGCAGCCGTTGAAGCAACAAGTGTGTGCAAGGGGAATAATATTAAGTTCAGTGATGCTTTGAATGCAGGCGAAGCACAGTTAGTTCAAAAAGAAGATTTTTTGCTATCAGTAGATATAAAACGTGCAAGAACTCTCCGTATTCGTCCGTTGCCATTGCTAACAAACTCAACTGGAACACAGTTAGATGAAGAAGCAATAAAGCAAACCGAAAAGGAAACGGCAGCTATGGAAAACCGTTTTGAGATTGGAACTATTTATCAAGACGAATTATTGCAAGGCAAACAACCAAAAACCAAACAAAAAATATGGGAACGTAAACTGTTGGATTTATCACTTCGCAACAATTTGCTTAATCTGCATATCACCCGTAATATGTTGCAATTGGTAGATATTGACATCAGTAATTTAGAGGATACATTATCGGATGGCAAAAGTTTTTCTATTATGCCCAACCCGAATG
>JAUCCO010000148.1:0-8441 GCA_034676125.1 Bacteroidia bacterium | reverse complement strand
TCCTCTTTCCTAACTTTCTAATCCGAAAATCAAAATAAAGAAAAAGAAACCTCAATCCAAGAAAATCATCCAGATGAAATCCTTCTCCTCCCTAACCTTCTAATCTTTGTAATCTTTCATAACCTTCTAATCCAAAAATCAAAATAAAGAAAAAGAAACCTCAAGCCAAGAAAAACATCCAGATGAAATCCTTCTCCTCCCTAACCTTGTAATCTTTGTAATCTTTCATAACTTTCTAATCCAAAAATCAAAATAAAGAAAGTGAAGCCTCAATACTTGAAAAAATCATCCTAATAAAATCTTCCTCCCCTAACCTTGTAGTCTTTGTAACCTCTCTCGCGGCAAAATCTAACCTTGTAATCCTTCTTCTCTAACTTTGTAATCCTCCCCTCCTCCCCAACAAAAGGCATAAAAAAAACCCATCTTACAATGGGTTTTTTAGTTTTTTTTAATCAAGTAAGATTACTTGATTTTGGCTTGTAAGTTTGCACCAGCTTTGAATTTAACAACCTTTTTTGCAGGGATGCTAATTTCTTTACCTGTTTGCGGGTTACGGCCTTTACGAGCTGCACGCTTAGTTACTGAAAATGTTCCAAAACCTACCAAAATAAGTTTGTCACCTTTTTTTAAAGCGCCTTGTGTGGCTGCCATAAATGAATCTAAAGCTGCTGCAGCTTGAACTTTTGTCAATTTCGCATCACCTGCGATTTTGTCGATTAAATCAGACTTGTTCATAGTTGATAATAATTAAATTGTTTATTGTTTTACCATAACAAACTTAACAACAATGCTGAATAAAACAAGCACCAGCAAAGGTTTTTTCATGTTTTTTTCAAAATAGATTTTCACAGGTTTTCAACAATACCAAGGATTTTGACGATTTTTAGGCTTGGGATATCCAATCACGATAGGCGGAAACAACCGTATTTACTAGGCTTTCGGGGTCTTTTACTGGCAATTCAATTACAAGCTTGCTTTGGTTATAAAATGGTTCACGAGCAGCTAACTTATCGGTAATAAACTGTAGTAATTGTTCCCCTTTTAAGCCTTTAACAAGCGGTCTAGGTGTTTTTGCCTGTATTAATCTGCTATATATAAAGGCAGTTTCGGCACATAAATACACCGTAAAACCACTTTTATTTATGTATTCCATATTATTATTATAACATGGTAATCCACCTCCTGTTGCTACAACATGTGTTTTATTAATAGGTAAACTATGCAGTACTTCAGTTTCAAGCTCCCTAAATTTATCTTCACCTAATTCGGCAAATAATTTTTCGATGGATTTATTGGTGCGGGTTTCAATTAGTTTATCTGTATCAATAAATGGCAAAGCCAAAGCCCTTGCAAGCTTTTTACCAAAAGTGGTTTTACCCACTGCCATAAATCCTACTAAATAAATATGCATATATAAAAATGGCTGTTTAAATATTTATTTAACAGCCAAAGTTAAATTTTATTTTCTTATGCCTCTTGGGCCAACTTTACCTTCCATATAAAGTTTAACTTTTTCGAAAGTAGGAATACCATAAGCACCCCATTTTTTTATGACCACATTATCTTTCATTAAAATTAAACCAGGCGTACTGCGCACCATCGACTTTAATGGCACCGCATCCATATTGTAATATTGGAAAGCAAATTGGTGTTCGTGGCGGTATGGTTCAACATCAGCCAATGCAGTATTGGTTAATGCCCAAAAAGGAATACCAGCAGCAGCACAATCATTAGCTAATTGGGCCAATTGTTTTTCAACCCCCTTACGCGATTTTTTAATAGTGGTTTGTACCAAAATCATTCTAAAACCTTTTTGTAGCAATAAACTATCGGTATAATCTTGTCCGTTAATATCAAATAATTTAAAATCATAAATTAATGGAACATCACCTTTAACAATTACTTTATCAATTCTATCAATAAATTTATACGTATCATCTACTACACCAATATCATTAACACCTAACTCTATTTTTTTACCATCTTTTTCATAAATAAAAACCATCGCTACCGAGTCGCGTTTTGCATCTGGAGGCAAGGTCATTAATTCACCAATATCATTACCAACTTTATACGGTAAAAAATCTATTTTAGGTAAAAACATATATGTATTAAAGGTAAAAAAAGTAGTAACCAATAACGAAACACCCATCGCAATACTTAATACCGTTTTATTGGCAATTAATGGTTTAATATATTTTTGACCTACAAACAAAACAACTATAAGTACCAACAGCACCACATCTTTTAAAAACGATTGAAGCGGAGTTAATTTAATTGCATCACCAAAACAACCGCAATCTGTAACCTTACCTGTAATAGCACTATATCCTGTAAGAAGTGTAAAAAACACAATCATTAATAATAACAACCACATATTTAGCCTTACATACGAGCCAAATAATAAAGCTACACCCACCATAATCTCGAAAATACAAATAAACATGGCTAACCCTACGGCATAATCTACCATAAAATGCATGTTAAATATTTCAAAATACTCAACCAGTTTAAAACTAAAACCGAGGGTATCGTTTGCTTTAATAAATCCTGAAATAATAAACAATACGCCTACTAAAATTCTGCTTATTTGTGTTAGTGCTCTCATATACTAATTGTTTAAAAATTTAACGCACAAAGTTATCTAAAACCATGTGCTAATAAACTTAGTTTTTACTTAATAAGTTTTACTTAACCCTATCTGTTAAATGTATTAATGCAAACACACTGTAGTTAATCATATCTTGCAAATTTGCATCAATACCTTCGCTCATAATGGTTTGCCCATTGGTGTTTTGTATTTGTCGGATACGCAACAACCGCATTAATATCATATCTGTAAATGTACTTACCAACATATCGCGCCATGCTTCGCCATAATCATGATTTTTTTGCATCATCAATGCTTTGGTTTCTTGCACGTGTTTATCATACAATTGGGTTAAAGTGTTTATTTCAACTTCTAAATTGGTTTCGTTTTTCAACTCCATTTGTATCAACCCAATTACACAATAATTTATAATACCCATAAACTCACTTTCGGCACCTTCATCAATTTGTTGGTTACCTTTTTCTTCGATAGTGCGAATACGTTGCGCCTTAATAAAAATTTGATCGGCAATGGAACTTAATCGCATTACGCGCCAAGATGTGCCATAGTCTTTACTTTTGCTTAAAAATATGTGGCGACATTTATTTATTATCGTATCGTATTGGGTTGATGTTTGATTTATCAAAATGGTAATGTTTAATTTGTAAAGCACACAAAAATAATGGACATACCCAAATTACAAACTCCAAATGCAAAAATAACCCTTAATTGTGGTGGTAAACTGCTGGTTTTAAATCAACCAATTGTTATGGGCATTTTAAATATTACTCCCGATAGTTTTTATGAAGGTAGCAGAATAGCGCAACTGGATGAAATTTTAGCAAAAGCACAGCTTATGATAAATGAAGGTGCAGCTATAATTGATGTTGGAGGATATAGCACCCGACCTGGCGCAGCAGAAGTTACTTTAGCAGAAGAACTAAGCAGGGTTTTACCAGCCATTAGCCATATTCAAAAACATTTGCCCAATGCAATTATATCTATTGATACATTTAGAGCCGAAGTGGCCAAGCAAGCTGTAAATGCGGGTGCAAGTATTGTAAATGATATTAGTAGTGGCGAAGATGATCCTGAAATGTTACCAACTGTAGCCGCTTTTAAAAATGTGCCTTATATTATGATGCACAAACGTGGCACACCGCAAACCATGAATAAACTTACCCAATACGATAATGTAACAGTAGAGGTAATGGAATATTTTAACCAACGTATAGCCGCTGCAAAACAAGCTGGTATTGTAGATTTGATAATTGACCCAGGTTTTGGATTTGCAAAAACACTTGAACAAAACTATGAACTTTTAAATTATTTATATGATTTGTGTGCTATAGGATTACCCGTATTGGTTGGTGTTTCGCGCAAAAAAATGATTCAAAATATTACCAACACCAATGCACAAGAAGCATTAAACGGAACCTCCATTGCAAATACAATTGCTTTAATTAAAGGAGCAAAAATTTTACGTGTGCACGATGTTAAAGAAGCCGTAGAATGTATTAACCTTGTAAAAGCAACTTATGGAAATATTTAAATTTTATAACTACCCTATTACTATTGTAAATGTAATAGACATATTGTTATTAATAGCGGTGTTATACAAATTGTATAGCATGTTAAAAGGTAGCTTGGCATTTAATATGATGGTAGGTTTACTTACCATTTATATAGCTTGGATAGTGGTGAGATTTTTGAAAATGCCCCTAATGGAAAACGTTTTGGGCGAGTTTACCAAAGTAGGTTTTTTAGCTATTTTAATTGTATTTCAACAAGAAATTAGAAAATTTTTATTGTTGATAGGCAGAGGACGATTGGTTAATAATAACCGTTCTGTTTTTAGATTTTTACCTTGGAATTGGACTGTAGAAAAACACATTAACACCAATTATGATGATATTATTGATGCATGTGAAATTATGGCTAGAAGCTATACAGGAGCATTAATTATTTTCCCTAAAACAAGCGAAATGAAGTTTATTGGAGATAGCGGAGAAATGCTTGATGCACATATAAACAAAAAATTATTATTGAGTATTTTTAACAAAAACAGCCCTTTACACGATGGTGCTGTAATAATAGTTAACAATAAAATTAAAGTGGCAAACTCAGTTTTACCGGTTAGCGAAAACCCTATACATCAAAGTAAATTTGGGTTACGACATTTAGCTGCAATTGGTATTACAGAACATGCAGATGCGATAGCTTTAGTAGTTAGTGAAGAACGTGGAAACATATCAATAGCAAGGCAAGGACAAATTTTAGAAAACCTGTCGCGTAAAGAAATAATTAATTTATTAAATCAAGAGTTTACTGTAGATACAACAGAAAACAACTAACTCTTAGTTCACTAAACTACTATCTAATGCATTATTTTTCTGTGCATTTTTCAATATTTCTTCAGCAGGCAAACCTAGGTTCTGTATGGTAATTCTTGCATCTTCGGCCAACTCGCTATTAGGATATTTATTAATAAACTCTTGATAAGTAGCTTTAGCTTTTTCTAAATCACCAATATGATTTTCGTAAATAAATCCTGTTAAAAACAGTGCCTCTTCAGCATAATGGTGTTTAGGATAATTATCTTGTAAACGTTTAAAAACTGCAATAGCTTCTTCATGCTGTTTTACATCTTTACCTTGCGAAGCAATTGCACCAAGGCTTTGACCCGCTTTAAATAAAAATTCAGGACTACGTTCATCATCCGGATATTTATCGGCAAATGCCAAATAAGCATCTTTTTCTTTTGCCATGTTTTCTATGCTAAACACACTGTCTTGCACTTGTAAAGCATCAATTTCTTTTAAGGCTTTCTCTTTTGGCGATTGACAAGCTATGGTAACTAAGGCCATTATTACTACTACAAATTGTATACTTTTTTTCATTTTATTCTCTCTAAATTTATTTGGTTTGATGTTTTTAATATTGGCCTGTAGAAAGCATAACTAATGTACAAGCAATTACTGGCTCAATGTTATGAAGTTTTAACATATTTTCAAACTCTTCATTTTCGGTTCCTGGATTAAATATTACTCTTGTAGGTTTTAAACCAATAATATAATCGTAATAGGGTGGTTGATTTTTAGGCCCAACATAAAGCGTTACTGTTCCTACGTGCTGCTGTGGCGCCTCTGTTTGTATGGGAATTCCTGCAATTATACCCGTTTTAATGCCATATAATACAACAGGATGTCCAAATTTTAGCAGCATTTCGGTAGCCTTATAAGCATATCTTTCGGGGTTGGGTGTTGCCCCTAATACAAGTGTAGTTTTTGGCATAACAATATTTTTAGCAAAATAACAGTTAAAAACCATCATTTAATAAAAGTTAATTAGTTAAGATATGCACATTTAAGTAGATAAATCTACAATCTTGGTATTTATCAGCGCAATCAAACCAAAACAACTACACACATAAAAAACTCCCTTGTGGCTGTGCTGTAAAAGCTTATTTTCGCAAACTTAAAAAATGCCGTTTGGCATAGCATAACTCGATTATCACATGAAAATATCATACAACTGGTTAAATACAATTATAGAAACGAACCTTACTCCGCAAAAAATAGACGAACTATTAACAGATACAGGGTTAGAAGTAGAAGGTATTGAACTTTACAATAGCATTAAAGGTGGATTAGCAGGAATTGTAGTTGGAGAAGTAAAAACTTGTATCAAACATCCTAATGCCGATAAATTAAGTGTTACAACTGTTGATATAGGTGCGCCCGAGCTATTAAATATTGTATGTGGTGCACCAAATGTAGCAGCCGGACAAAAAGTTTTAGTAGCCACGGTAGGCTGCACGGTTCATCCCACAAAAGGAGATCCATTTGAAATAAAAAAATCGAAAATAAGAGGCGAAGTAAGTGAAGGAATGATTTGTGCCGAAGACGAATTAGGTTTAGGCGAAAGTCATGATGGAATTTTGGTATTGCCAAACGATTATAAAATAGGAAGACCTGCTACAAAATATTTCGAAAACTATAGTGATTATTTAATTGAAATTGGCTTAACTGCAAATCGTGGTGATGCTGCTTCGCATTTAGGTGTAGCAAGAGATTTACGCGCAGTTACGAATATCAATATAAAAACTTCTGATTTTACATTACCACAAATAAAATCAAACAAAATAACCGTAACTATTCAAGATACAGATTGTGTAAGATACAGCGGTGTAAGTGTAAGCGGAATTACTGTTAAAGAATCTCCAGCATGGTTGCAAAATCGTTTGCGTGTAATTGGCATTTCGCCCATTAATAATATTGTAGATGTTACCAATTATGTAATGCACGATTTAGGTCAGCCGTTACATGCTTTTGATGCAGCAACTTTGGCCAATAATGCTATTATGGTAAAGAAGGCAAATGCTGGTTCAAAATTTATAACTTTAGATAAAGTAGAACGCACCCTAACAGGCAACGAGTGTATGATTTGTGATGGTGAAAAACCAGTTGCAATTGCGGGTGTTTACGGAGGTTTACACAGTGGAGTTAGTGCCAATACCACAGAAATATTTATTGAAAGTGCTACTTTTAATCCGGCTTCGGTGCGCAAAACAGCCAAACACCACGGATTAAATACTGATGCAAGTTTTAGATACGAACGCGGAACCGATGTAGAAATTACCATTAAAGCATTGGCACGTGCAGTTGAGTTGATTCAAGAAGTTGCGGGTGGAGAAGTTAGTAGTGCGGTGGTTGATGTTTATCCAAACCCGGTAAAGTTGGTTAGGGTTGATTTTAACTTAGCTAAATTTACGAGATTAATTGGCCAAACTATTGAAGTAACCGAAATTAAACGCATTTTATTAGCACTTGATTTTACCATAATTAATGAAACAACCGAGACCTTAATTATTGATGTACCAGCATACCGAACTGATGTTACAAGACATGCCGATGTGGCCGAAGAAGTATTGCGTATTTATGGTTTAAATAAAATCGAAATTCCTACACGTGTAACTTCTTCAGTTGGTAATAGTGCAGAGAATGCACAGTTTGCATTGCGCAATAAGTTAAGTGATTATTTAACTGATAATGGCTTTAACGAAATGCTAAATAATAGCATAACAAAAAGTGCTTATTACAACGAAGCAGACTTACAAAATGCGGTTAAATTATTAAATCCATTAAGTAGCGATTTAAATATTATGCGCTTAGGAATGTTGTACAACGGATTAGAAGTATTGCAATATAACCACAACAGAAAAGCTGCTGATATGCACTTGTATGAGTTTGGAAAAACGTATCAAAAAAGCGCTGATGATTATAAAGAAACCACGCATTTAAGTTTATTTATCAATGGTAAAAAACAAGGCGAAAGCTGGCACGGTGCTGCTAAAGAGAATACTTACTTTACCGTAAAATCATTACTAATTAATTTGCTAAAAAAAGCAGGTATTAAAAAAGTAGATATTAGTATAGATAGCAACGGAACTTTACTAAATCAAACCAGCATTACCTCACAACAAAAAACCTTGGTTACTTTTGGTGGGGTTGATGCAAAAACACGCAAACAATTTGATTTAACAAACGAGGTTTGGTTTGCCGATTTTAATTGGGATAATGTATGCGCCTTAAGTATTGGTAATTCGCTAAAACTTCAAGCCATATCATCATTTCCAGCTGTTCGCAGAGATTTAGCTTTGGTGTTAGATGCAAAAACTACTTATGCCGAAATTGAAAAACTTGCACGCAAAACCGAGCAACAATTACTAAAAGAAATAAATGTGTTTGATGTGTACGAAGGCGATAAAATTGCTGCTGGCAAAAAATCGTACGCAATAAGTTTTATCCTACAAAACATAGAAAAAACCTTAACAGATGAAGAGATTGAC
>JAUCCO010000147.1:0-8486 GCA_034676125.1 Bacteroidia bacterium | reverse complement strand
ACCACAGGCAGAAAAAATAAACCAAATAGCCATCTACAACATAAATGGGCAGTTGGTACGCTCGTTAAATTACAAACAACTGTTACCACAAAATGCGATTGATGTTGCTACTTTGCCTAAAGGCATTTACCAAATAATATTGGTAGCAGAAGATGGTGGAATATTTAACAATAGGTTTGTTAAGCAATAAAGCGGGTATCATAATAATGGTTTGGCCAAAGCCAATATTCATCTGTTAAATAAAAAGGCTTCAGATTTATCTGAAGCCTTTTTATTTAAAATCATACCTAAACAACAACAATTTGCAGCACAAAAAAACCCCGTTATTGCTAACGAGGTTTTGATGTATATCGTAAACCGGTGTGGTTAATAAATTATTTTTTTATTGAATCAACTACAGCTTTAAAAGTTTCAGGGTGATTCATTGCTAAATCAGCAAGAACTTTACGATTTAAGCCCATTTCACTCTTAGCCACTAATCCCATAAATTGAGAGTATGATAAACCTTCTTGACGAACGCCTGCATTTATACGGGTAATCCATAAACTGCGGAAGTTACGTTTTTTGGTTTTTCTATCGCGGTAAGAAAATGCCAAAGCACGATCAATGGTATGCTTGGCGATGGTTAATACATTTTTACGTTTACCCCAGTAGCCCTTGGCTAACTTTAGGAGTTTTTTTCTACGTCTGCGAGACGCAACTGAATTTACTGAACGAGGCATAATTTGTTTTTTTTGAACCTAAGCGATTAACACGAGGTTAATTCTTTGTTGCTTTTGTTCGGGTTAAATTTAAAAAATAAACCAAGGTAATTTTAAGGCTTACCTAATTGCCTTTAGCTTTTATAATTGGTAAAGTTTATTTACCAATTGCAAGCAAGTTTTTAACCAATCCCATATCAGCATCGCTAACAAACGTAATTTTTGTTAATCCGCGTTTTTGCTTCTTGGTTTTTTTGGTTAAAATGTGGTTTTTGTAGGCTTGCGCACGTTTAATTTTACCACTAGGGGTTAATTTAAAACGTTTTTTTGCAGCACTTACGGTCTTCATTTTAGGCATAATCCTGTCTCCCTTATTATTTAAAATCCAATCTACGATAGTTACTTTTTATTTAGAAGCCTTACCTTTTGGTGCCATTAGTAAAAACATTTTTTTACCTTCAAGCTTTGGCAATTGTTCTACTTTACCTATTTCCGATAATTTTTGTGCAAACTGTAACAACAACACCTCTCCTCTTTCTTTGTACACAATAGCACGGCCTTTAAAAAACACATAAGCACGTACTTTATTACCTTCTTGCAAAAACTTTTCCGCATGTTTTAATTTAAAATCAAAATCATGCTCATCTGTATTAGGTCCAAATCTTATTTCTTTAATCTCTTGTTTGGCCGAGTTTGCTTTTAGCTCCTTTTTCTTTTTTTTCTGCTCGTACAAAAACTTTTTGTAGTCGGCAATTTTACAAACAGGAGGTTCAGCATTTGGTGATATTTCTATCAAGTCTAACTCTAACTCTTGTGCAATTCTTAATGCCTCTTGAATAGTAGCTACTCCTGGTTCTACATTATCACCCACTAACCTTACTTCACGGGCTCTAATGTTTTCGTTTAGTTTATGTTCTGGTTCTAACGATTTACGTCCACGTGATATAAATCCTGGCTTTAAGCCATTATTAGGACGTGTGCCCGGACCAGAAGGTCTTCCGGGTGTAATTGGTGTGTTTGGTGCTGCCAAATGTTTAGTTATTTATTTTTACTTGTTCTTTATAATAGTTTACAAAATCTTCCAACTTCAACTTACCAACCTCTTCGCCTCCGTGCTTTCTAACAGATACTGTTTCATCCAACATTTCCTGCTCTCCTACCACTAACATAAATGGTATTTTCTTCACTTCGGCATCCCTGATTTTTCTTCCCACTTTCTCATTTCTATCATCTAACGGGCCGCGAATATCTGCTTTATTTAGCACATTTACAACTTTTTGCGCATAGTCGTGATATTTTTCGCTAATTGGCAAAATTGTAACGGGTTCTGGAGTTAACCAAAGTGGGAAATTTCCGGCACAATGCTCAATCAAAACAGCCACAAAACGCTCCAGTGAACCAAATGGCGCACGGTGTATCATAACGGGGCGATGCTTTTGATTATCGCTACCAGTGTATTCTAACTCAAACCTTTCAGGCAAATTATAATCAACCTGTATGGTACCTAATTGCCACTTTCTACCAATGGCATCCTTCACCATAAAATCTAACTTAGGGCCATAAAATGCAGCCTCGCCATATTCTATCACCGTAGTTAAACCTTTCTCAGCAGCCGATTCTATAATTGCCGCTTCGGCCAATGCCCAATTTTCATCAGAACCAATATACTTGGTAGTATTAGCAGGGTCGCGTAATGATATTTGAGCAGTATAATCTTTAAAATCTAATGCTTTAAATACATACAATACCAAATCAATAACTTTAATAAACTCGTCTTTTACTTGATCTGGTCTACAAAATAAATGTGCATCATCTTGTGTAAAACCTCTTACACGGGTTAATCCGTGCAACTCACCAGCTTGCTCATAACGATAAACTGTACCAAACTCTGCATACCTAACTGGTAAATCTTTGTAAGATTTTGGTGAAGCTTTGTATATTTCGCAATGATGCGGGCAATTCATTGGTTTTAAGAAAAACTCTTCGCCTTCGCGAGGCGTAGAAATTGGTTGAAATGAATCTGCACCATATTTTTCGTAATGACCAGAAGTAACATATAATTTTTTGTTGCCAATGTGCGGAGTTACTACGGGTAAATAACCAGCTTCAGTTTGTGCTTTTTGCAAAAACCGAATTAACTTTTCACGCAACATAGCACCCTTAGGTAACCATAATGGCAAACCCATTCCTACGTTTTCAGAAAAAGTAAACAATTCCATTTCTTTTCCTAATTTTCGGTGGTCGCGTTTTTTGGCTTCTTCAATCATAGCCAAATGCTCATCCAACTCCGATTTTTTAGGAAAAGTAACTCCGTAAATACGGGTTAACATTTTATTTTTTTCATCGCCACGCCAGTATGCACCAGCCACACTCATCAGCTTAATGGCTTTAATAAAACCAGTGTTCGGAATATGTGGGCCACGACATAAATCTGTAAAATTACCTTGGTTATAAAAAGTTATGGTTCCGTCTTTTAAACCTTCTAATAAATCTAATTTATACTCATCACCTTTTTCTTTAAAATAAGCAATGGCATCTGCCTTGCTAACTTCGGTGCGAATGTATTTGTTTGATTGTTTCGCTAGCTCAGTCATTTTATCTTCGATGCGTTTAAAATCATCGCTCGAAAACTCCTTACCACCAAAATCTACATCATAATAAAATCCTTGTTCTATAGCTGGACCAATACCAAATTTAGTACCTGGATAAATTGCCTCAATTGCTTCGGCCATTAAATGTGCCGAGGAGTGCCACATGGTTTGTTTGGCCTCCGTATCATTCCAAGTTAATAAACGCAAAGCGGCATCAGCATTTATAGGACGCGTAGCATCCCAAACCTCGCCATTAACTTTAGCTGCTAAAACATTTCGGGCCAAGCCTTCGCTTATTGATTTGGCCACATCTAAGGCGGTTACTCCCGATTCATACGAACGAACCGAACCGTCAGGTAGTGTGATATTAATATTACTCATAAAAGTAGTGCAAAGTAAGGCTAGAAAACCAAAAACAAAAAAATTAATATTTGCTTTTGTTATTTATTTTTAATTGCTGCTAATGCAGGCTTAGCCAGTGGGTGTTCGGGCTCTAGCTCTAATGCATATTGATAATTTACGCGAGCATCTTCCCAATTTTTTTCTAACTCATAGCATAATCCACGCATATAATAAGCATCAACAAAACCTGGCTCAATTCTAATTACCGAATTTAAATTTGCAATTGCATCACCAAATCTTCTAATATCTACATTAATTAATGCCGAATTATAATAGGCTTGATAAAATTTTTCATCTGCCTTTAAAGCTTGTTGATACATGGTAACGGCCTTTTTATAATCTCCTTTTTTCTGAAAATAAACACCCGCGGCATAAGGCGGTTCAGGATTTTTTGGCTTTAAGCGTGAGGCAGTAATGTAATAATCTAACGCAATTTTATTATTTAAACCTGCATATAAATTACCCAATTGCATAACTGCATCATAATGGTTGATATCAATTTCGTAAGTTTTTTGAAAAGTTTGAATTGCAGCCGCTGTGTCACCCAATTCTTTAAAATTCATTCCTTTAAAAAATAAAGCAGTGGTGTTTATTTTATCGTTGGCCAATATCACATTATATAAATCTAAGGATTTTTTATGCTCTTTAACAATATAATAGAGCTCCGCTAATTTTAGTTGTGCCTCAACAAAATCTGGTTTAATAGCAATAGCTTGTTCGTATGCTTTAGCTGCTTCCAAAGTTTTGTTCATGGCATATAAAATACGTCCTTTTAAAAATAAATAAATGGGCTGAGTTGCATTTAAAACTATTGCCTGTTCAATATCTGATAACGATTTATCCAAATATTTTTCTTCGTAATACAAATTTGCCCTGCGGTAATAAAGTTCGGCATTGGTAGGTTCCTTTTCTAGTTGAACACTAATTTCTGCTACCGATTTTGAAGTAACCTCCTCTACCGTGTTCTCTTTAGATGCCTTGTTGTTATTATTATTGCAAGCAGCCAAAAGGCATATTATTGCTGTGATAAAAATCAGTTTATTCATGAGTGATTTCGGATATATTTGTCAATACGAATTGTATTAACATAAGTTGCAAAAAAACGTAAATTAGTTTGCAAGATGCTCAATTATTTTTGAGTTTGTTAATTTACATCAACCCTAAATAATAAATAAATATGCCATTTTATCACAAACAAGGAGAAATACCTGCAAAGCGCCATGTTCAATTTAGAAAACCAGATGGCACCTTGTATGCCGAAGAATTGGTGAGTACCGAAGGATTTAGCAGCATTTATAGTTTGGTATACCATTGCCATCCACCTACATTGGTTAAAAGCATTGGCGAACCTTACGATGTAGCACCAAAAGCTGCCATAAAAAAGAACATTCAAAACCGCAGTTTTTTATCATTTAAAACTAAACCGGTTGATGATTATTTAGAAAGTAGGGTTTATACCTTATTTAATAGCGATTTGTATTTGGCTTCGGCTGCTCCTAAAAAAAGCATGACCGATTATTTTTATAAAAATGCTGATGCAGATGAAGTACTTTTTATTCACGAAGGTTCGGGTGTGCTTAAAACTTTGTATGGCGAAATACAATTTGAATATGGAGATTATTTAGTGATACCTCGCGGAATAATTTATCAAATGCATTTTAACAGCGAAAACAACAGAATTTTTATTATTGAAAGTTTTTCGCCTATTAAAACCCCAAAACGTTATACCAATGCCCAAGGTCAACTTTTAGAACATTCGCCTTATTGCGAGCGTGATATAAAATTGCCAGAGCTTAAGCAAACACATGATGAATTTGGAGATTTTAAAATTTTAGTAAAGAAGCAAGATGTAATGTATCCATTCACATACGCTACACATCCTTTTGATGCAATAGGCTGGGATGGTTGCCAATACCCATTTGGGTTTAGCATACATAACTATGAGCCAATTACTGGTCGTGTGCATATGCCGCCTCCAATACATCAAACTTTTGAAGGACATAACTTTGTAATTTGCTCGTTTGTGCCTCGTTTATACGATTATCATCCTGATGCAATTCCTGCTCCTTATCACCATAGTAATGTAGATAGCGATGAGATCTTATATTACGTGGATGGTGATTTTATGAGCCGTAAAAGTGTAGAGCGTGGTATGATAAGTTTACATCCAAAAGGTATACCTCATGGACCACACCCAAGTACAGTTGAAAAATCAATTGGACAAAAAGAAACCAAAGAATTAGCAGTGATGGTGGATCCATTCCACTCTATGCAAATAACCGAGGAAGCCATGAAAATGGAAGATCCTGATTATTACAAATCGTGGGTTGATTAATAATAAACATAAGATAATACAGTAACAATAAAGAATGGAAACGAACAAGGATTTTTTGCCTTTAAATGGCACAGATTACATTGAGCTTTGGGTAGGTAATGCCAAGCAAGCTGCACATTATTACAAAACTGCTTTTGGTTTTCAAAGCTTAGCTTATGCTGGCCCAGAAACTGGACTAAAAGACCGTTCATCGTATGTGTTAATTCAAAACAAAATGCGATTGGTTTTAACTTCAGCTTTGCATAGTGATAGCCCAATTGCAGAACATCACCGCAAACATGGCGATGGTGTAAAATACTTAGCATTATGGGTTGATGATGCATACGAATCTTACGAAAAAACAACAGGAAAAGGCGGAGTAGGCACAGTAAAACCTACTACTTTAACTGATAAGAATGGCGAAGTAAGAATGAGTGGAATTAAAACTTATGGAGAAGTTGAACATTTATTTATTGAACGCAAAAATTACAATGGACCATTTATGCCTGGTTTTGTAAAATGGGAAAGTACTTACAACCCCGCACCTGCAGGTTTATTATATGTTGACCATTGCGTAGGAAATGTTGATTGGAATCAAATGAATCCTTGGGTAGCATTTTATGAAAATGTAATGGGTTTTAAAAACATACTTTCGTTTGATGATAATGACATTAGCACCGAGTATTCTGCTTTAATGAGTAAAGTAATGAGTAACGGAAATGGCTATGTAAAATTCCCAATTAACGAACCTGCCGAAGGAAAGAAAAAATCGCAGGTAGAAGAATATTTGGAGTTTTATGAAGGTGAAGGCGTGCAACATATTGCTGTTGCAACTGCTGATATTGTTGCCACTGTGCGCGATCTTATGTCGAGAGGTGTTGACTTTTTAAAAGTACCAGATAGTTATTACGATGATTTATTTGACCGTGTTGGCAAAATAGATGAAGACATCGCTCCATTGCGCGAATTAGGTATTTTAGTAGATAAAGATGATGAAGGTTATTTGTTACAACTTTTTAGTAAGCCTGTACAAGATAGACCAACCATGTTTTTTGAAATAATACAACGTAAAGGTGCAAAAAGTTTTGGTAAAGGAAACTTTAAAGCGCTTTTTGAAGCACTTGAAAGAGAACAAGAGTTAAGGGGAAATTTATAATTTTTTGCTTTTTTAAAAAGCATTAAGTTGTGCTAATTTTAAAATAAAAACAGTTTTAAAAAGACGTGATTTTTTTCACGTCTTTTTTTTGTTAGATTGTGCCAATATGAAGGATATAAAACCAAACAAAAGCGAGAAGGTTCTTTACTCGGAAAGACGATTTTTAGAAGGACCAAGATCAAGGTGGCGCGAACTTAAATTCTTATTTAAAGTAATGTCAGAGTTTATTAAAGGGTTTCAAAAGCTTCATTTTGTTGGACCATGTGTTACCGTTTTTGGTAGTGCACGATTTAAAGAAGACCACCCCTACTATCAAACCACAGTAGAGTTATCTGCTGAGATTAGTAAACTTGGATTTACTATAATAACCGGAGGCGGACCTGGTATAATGGAAGCTGCAAATAAAGGTGCTTTTGAGGCCGGTGGACAATCTATTGGTTGTAATATTGTATTGCCACATGAGCAAAATGAAAATCCTTATGTACAAACTTCAATTGAATTTAAATACTTTTTTGTACGCAAAACATTACTTACAAAATACTCGTATGCATTTGTAATTATGCCAGGTGGCTGGGGTACAATGGATGAAATGTTTGAAGCTTTAACATTAATTCAAACAGGTAAAATACAAGAATTTCCGGTGGTGTTATTTGGAAAAGAATATTGGAAATCGTTGATTGCTTTAATAGACGATATGGTTTTTAACAAAACAGTTTCGGCTGCCGAGATAAAAGAATATTTGTTAATCACCGACTCTATTGATGAAGCCATAATGCACATAAAAAAACACGCCATTGGTAAGTTTGATTTAAAAACAACCACCATTGTAAAACCTAAAAAATGGTTGGGCGAATGGTTTAACAAAGCATCATAAAATAAAAGTCGGGCAAGCCCGACTTTGTTGTTTTAAAGGTTTACTTTAGTACTTTCTTAGCACTGATTTTATAGTTGTTAAATGCCTCGCTGAGTAATTAAACATTCAGTATGCATACATTGGCACATCATTTAATCAACCAAAATAGCTTAAATTATAGAACAAAACATCTATACCACTAGATGGCTTCCTATGATGAAATTCATTTTTTGCAATAGCCTGAATTCACTTGGTATCAAATCTATTTTATACTTTACTCACACGTTTAAACATCAAATAGTTTAATTCCTACCTCTAAAACCTGTAAGCCAATTAAAACCCTTCACTTATTTTACAAAATATCAACTTACACACCAAATAACTCTTGTAAAATTAAAAACAATGATTATATTGTTTGTATATCCGCAAGCTTACCAGTAACTTTTAGCAACTGCTAGAGTAAGTCTAT
>JAUCCO010000146.1:0-8490 GCA_034676125.1 Bacteroidia bacterium | reverse complement strand
TCATTTACACCAAGTACAGCAGCAAGTGGCGCAACTGTAACCATAACAGGAACTAACTTTACCAATGCATCATCAGTAAAATTTGGTAGTACAAATGCAACATCATTTAGTGTAGTAAGTGCAACAAGTATAACGGCCATTGTAGCAAGTGGAACTACAGGAGTTATAACCGTAATTACACCAGGTGGAACAGCCACATCGGGCAGTAGTTTTACTTTTATAAAAACACTAAGTGGAACTTATACTGTAGGTGCTGGAAAAACATATTCAACAATTGCAGCAGCTATAAGTGAAGTGAATGCTTCAATTATTGGAGGGGCAGTTACTTTTAATGTAAGTGCCAATCATACCGAAACCTTTGCATCACCCACGGCCGGTTTAATTACTGCAACAGGCACAATGGTTAATACTATTGTTTTCCAAAAAAATGGTGTTGGTGTAAATCCAACTATAACAGCTAGCACAGGAACCGATACACTAGATGGAATAATAATAATAGCAGGTGGCGATTATATAACTTTTGATGGAATTGATGTACAAGAAAACGCATCAAACACAAACAGCACCACACAAATGGAATGGGGTTATGCGATTTTAAAAAGCAGTGCAACGGATGGGGCAAAAAACATCACCATAAAAAATTGTAGTGTAGTATTAAATAAAGACAATACTTCTTCAAAGGGTATCTATATTAATAACCACACTTCAAGTGCAGCAGTAAATCTAAATGTGGTGACGTTATTAGGAACTCATCAAAATATATTGATAGAAAACAACACAGTAAACAATGCTTATGAACCTATACATGCTACGGGTCATACAACGGCAGGTTATTTTGACATAGGTTTGATTATACAAAACAATGCCATTAGTAATTATAATGGCTCATCAGCAACCTCTGCCGGTATTGCCACCAATAATCAAGCTTCGCCAATTATTAGAGCAAATACTATTAGTAATTCTACAGGTGCAACAGGAGTTGTATATGGTATATTTACCAATAGCGATAACACTTTAGTAAGCAAAAATACAGTGTTTAATCTTGTTTCTGCTGGAAATATACATGGTATTTATGTTTCTTCCGAAGCAATAATTGAAGGAAATAAAATAGCTAATCTTACCATTACAGGATTATTAGATGTGAGCGGAATACGAAAAATGGGGGCATCAATTCCCGCAACAATTTATAATAATACCATACAAAATATTTCGGCACCTAACTCAACAAATCCAAATGGCGTATTGGGTATGTACGTTCAAGGAATAGTTAATGTTTATCATAATACTATATACTTAACCTGCACTTCTGGAGGCATTGGTTTTGGGAGTTCGTGTATTTATTCTAACACAAGCGGTGTGCAAATAATGCGCAATAATATTTTGTATAATGCATCAACCTATGGCGAAGTAAGAGCACTTAGGCGCAATTTTGCTAACTTAACAACTTTCCATTCTACTAGTAATAATAATTTTTATTACGCAGGTGTGCCTTCGCCAACTAATCTCATTTATTCTAATCAAGACAACACTACACATAGGGCACAAACCTTGGCAGCTTTTAGAGCAATATTAGGCGATAATAGAGAATTAAATAGTTATAGTGAAACATTGCAGTTTATGGTAGGTGATAGTTTACGCCCAATTTCTGGCAACTATAAATTAGGTGCAAGTGTCGTTGGTTTTGAATATGATATTGCGGGTACACTGCGCAGCAACCCACCAGATATTGGCGCTTATGAAGGACGTGAAGCCAACCGTTGGATTGGTGGTACATCAAACGTATGGAACGTTTTGAACAACTGGGATGATAGCAT
The DNA here is from genome assembly GCA_034676125.1 of Bacteroidia bacterium. Classification (GTDB taxonomy): domain Bacteria; phylum Bacteroidota; class Bacteroidia; order UKL13-3; family UKL13-3; genus UBA6183. The sequence goes on along the minus strand of JAUCCO010000146.1, from coordinate 6,676 downwards.
AGTGCCAAGTGGCGCTGTTCATATAAATATTGATGTTGCTGCTGTTAACTCCCCTGTTTTAGTGGGTAATTTAACAGTAAACAACTTAAACTTACCTGATGGAAAAACAATGGATATTAATGGAAAAACATTAACAATTGATGGAGATATAATAGGAGATGGACTGTTAAAAGGAGGAACAAACTCTTCACTAATTATAAAGGGCACGGGAAATGGTTTGCAATTAAAATTTGACTCAAGCACAGCCCGTTTAAAAAACCTTACTATTAATCGTGGTACAAATCCTTCAACAGGAAGTGTAGTATTGGGCAATCAACTGGCAATTGGTGGAATAGTAACAGTAAACAATGGAACACTAAACGCTAACGGTAATTTGCTTTTATTATCTGATGCAGCAAATACTGCAATTGTCGCTTCTATTCCTGCAACAGCGGATGTTATTGGCAATGTAACAGCACAACGATTTGTGCCGGCAGTAACACGTAGATCGCGTATGTTTTCTTCACCAATTACTAACTTTAACCATTCGCAATTTATAGATGATATTTTTGTTACAGGAAGCGGTGGTGTAACCAATGGTTTTGATGCCGCCCCAGGTAATGGCAATACCATTTATACTTATCAAGAAAGTACTGTTGGTGGCAGAGGCTGGAAAGCAATTACTAATATTAATAATACGTTAAATGCTGCGCAAGGAGCCTTGGTATTTGTGCGTGGTGATCGTACCATTACCAATTGGTGGAGCAATCCGTATCCAGCCCAAAATGCAATAACAATTGACTTTGTAAATCAACCCATTAATAAAGGCAATATTTCTCCAGTAATTACCTATACAAACACAGGATTTATTGAAGATGATGGATGGAATATGATTGGCAACCCATATCCTTCGCCAATTAATTGGAAAAACGTTGATAAAACCAATGCGTCTCCTTTTTATTATTCGCTTGATGTAGTTACTGGCAGCTATGTAGCCGGTTTAGGCGATACGCTTATTGCAAGCGGGCAAGCATTTTTTATCCAGACTATTGGAGCTAGCCCAACAATAATATTTAAAGAAAGCAGTAAATCAACAAGTGCACCTCGTAATTATTTTAAATCAGCAACAAGCAAAATTGATATACGAATGGTTAAAGATGCACTGAACTCCGATTTGTTATCTATCATGTTTGCACAAGGAGCAGATAAAAATTATCACCCAATGGAAGATGCTGTAAAAATGACTAATTCGATTGTTAACTTCTCATCATTGGTAAATAATGATAGCATTCGTTTGCAGTACAACACTCATCCAGCATTAACTAACATTTATGATACCATTGCATTGTATGCCGATGCAGCTAACGGCACTTATAGCTTTAATTTTGATGGGGTACAAACGGTAGATGAAAACTACTCGGTAATATTGCTTGATGCGTTTACAAACAGTACTGTTAATCTTCGCTTAGCAAGTAATTACACCTTTACCACCACAAATAGTGCTGCATCAAAAGGTGCTACACGTTTTAAAATTGTCTTTACAGAAGTTGGTTCATTACCAGTTCATCTATTCTCATTTGATGGACAAAAAGACGGAGTAGATGCAAAACTAAAATGGACAACTGCTAGTGAAACCAATAGCAATTATTTTGTGGTTGAACGCTCGTTTGATAAAAAATCGTGGCAAGAACTTGGATTAGTAAATGCCAAAGGAAATTCATCGGTATTAAATGTTTATGAGTTTACTGATAAAAATGCATTTGAAAAACCGGCATTATACTATTACAGATTGAAGCAAGTTGATAAAAACAGCTCAACCAATTACAGTAATATTATTGTGTTAGATAACAAAACTGCAAATACCGAAATAGTTGTATACCCAACGCCAACTCGCAACATATTAAACATTAAAACTAATGCAGAAAATGCCAACGTATTAATAGAACTTAGCGATGCTATGGGTAAATTGGTTATGCAAAAAGCGTTTATAAAAACCAGTGATGAAGTACAGCTAAATATAAGCGATTTAAAGGCTGGAGTTTATCTTTTAAAGTATACCGAAGATGGCATAGTAACTATTAAAAAAATTGTTAAACAATAGTTATCACAACAATCTTTAACAAATTAAGGCAATGATAAAAAGGCCGTCTCAAAGTAAATTTGAGGCGGCTTTAATTTTATTGTCCAATTAAAGGCTGAGTTAAAATACCATTACCACCTAGGCCAACACAATAGTTGCAAGTGTCAGGAAGATTGAAATTTTGTTGTGCTGCTTTTATACCAATTGTAATTATTTTGTGGTCCAAACTTAAAAATAATTATACCAACGGTAATGCCAATGCTACATGTAAATAGTTCAATTAGGCCAGTGCTGAAATTGGACTATATTGAATGTGCTTTCGGTATTATATAGTCTTTTAAAAGTTATTTAAAACCAGGGCTGTAAAATATATTTATTACAAAAGGTATCAATACTTTTAAATCCCCATAACACAATTTTTATAACCCAAATCCTTGTTGCAGCTGGCTCCCGAAGCTTCTGTCAACACAAGATTAAATCGCACCTTTTGAAAAAAAGCTGCGTTTAATCCTTATATGTTATATGCGGTTTTTCTTTCTGTCAACATTAGTCCTTGTCTGAATTGATTGTTATCATTAATGTTTCTCTTGCTTTATCTGTCAACATACCCCATTTCATTTTTGCCAAACTTGGTGTTGAATATGTCTGTCCGTCAAAACTGAAGTCTGTATAGCCAATACAATATCCTGCTTTGTCATGGAAGGTAAAATGCCTGTCAAAATGAGGCGTTCCTATTTCTCCCCAAACATAAGAAGCCGTGTCATTTAGAATTCTTAAAATTGTTTCTGTTTGTTTGCTGTCCAATGTTTTTGATGGTTTGGTCAACTTGTCAAAATGTATTTTAGCATAAACGGGTTCGTCAAGCGGAAAACGAATTCCGTTTTTGAATTCTAAAGTGCAGTCGTCAACGTAACTCTCAATAGAAGATGTCTTGTCATATTTGTAACGCTTTTTAATTTCAGTTTTGCAGTCGTCACAGCAATTCAAAGTCACGAAGGCAAATGCTGAAATAGTAATTGTCAGCAATATAATTCCGGTCAATATTTTCTTTCTTGTCGTCATTTTAAAATCGCATATAATCGGGTCACGCAAGGGGTTTTCACCCTTACGTTCCCACGGAACCGTGCTTGAAAGTCTCCCTTCACACGGCTCTTCTAGTTTCATCACGAATGTATTTATTCATCATGGATTAACCAACTGCCAGTGCGGAAAAAGTTGTGGGTTTGTTCTGAATTTCGCTCTTAACCAATTTAGACTTTTCATCTTATATAGTCCTTTTTCCCATTTAACCCACTTTAATAGGCGTACATTTATTTGGTGGCATACTTGCCTTAGATGTCCTGTTGAGAATTTACCATAATAGTTGATAACACCTCTTATAATTGGTCTTAGTTCTTTTGCTAATTCTTCTATTGATACTCTCCTTTTATGTAGTTCCATAGCCTTAAATCGTGCTAAAATACGCTTCTCAGATTTGCTGCTTATGCGAATACTCGGCAATAGCATTCCTTTACCTTTAATTTTGCACCATTTAGGTTGTATGCTAAAACCAAGGAAGTCATACTTCTTTGCATAACTTTCTTCTGATACTCCTCTTAGGTTTATAATTTTGGTTTTAATTGGATGCAATTCTAATTTGCAATTTGTTAAGCGTTGCTTGATTTGTTTGAGTACAAATTTCGCTTGCTTTTCTGTTTTGCAATGTACCACTATGTCGTCTGCATAGCGTTCAAATGGCTTTTCTGGGTGGTTTTTACGCATCCATTTATCAAAGCATATATCCATGAAGATATTGGCTATAAGCGGACTGATAACTCCGCCTTGTGGCGTTCCTGTTAATCGGTCTGTATAACAGCCATCCTCTTGTATAATGCCAGCCTTTAACCATCTGTTTATGTAAAGTAGAACCCACTTGTCTTTGCAATAGTATTGAATCGTTTGTTTCAGTAAAGCGTGGTCTATCGTATCAAAGAAACCCTTAATGTCTATGTCGATTACAAAGTCTTGTCCAAAACAGTTTTTACAAGATTGTTCTATCGCTTGGTGTGAGCCTCTATTTGGTCTATAACCAAAACTACTTGGATGAAACTTACAATCTACTAATGGTTCTAAATGTGATTTTACTACTTCTTGTGCTATGCGGTCTAATAGTGTTGGAATACCTAATTTTCGTTTACCGCCATCACTTTTCTGTATGCTAACTTCTTTTACGGCTTGTGGAAAATAAGCTCCTGAAGTCATTCTGTTCCATAGTTTGTACAACTGGGTGCTTAGGTTTTTATCTAAATGCTCCCATGTCATATTATCTATGCCCGAACTTCCTTTGTTGGCTCTTACTTTCTTGTAAGCCTGCCATACCATTAGCCTGGTTATTGGCTGTGATTTTACCTCATAATAATCAATCATCCCTTTCGGTTGTAAATTTTATTTGGTTAAACTAGCCAGTCCCTTCACTCCATTACCTTTCAGTAACTTCATCATTACTACGAACTGGTCTGCCACCGATACCTCATCCAATCCTTGAATGGCTGTTTCCTTTCTTAGTTTAACAGCACAGTATCGATTTCTCTTGTTCCATTTAAAAGCCCATGTATAGTTCCTGCCACCTTTACCCCGAGAGCCGTGTAATCAGTAATCAAGTCATCCATTACACTCTTATCACAAATACAAACGTAGCTACTTGTTTTCGACTCTTTCTATTGCGCTTACGAGGCTTAATAGGTAGTTCAATTTATTCAGCTCCTATACAAACATCTTCGAGAATACGTGTTCTCGTTTTTCCTAATCGTTCACCACAAAGAAAGTTTCCTTTTAATGCAGCATTAGGTGATTTAAAGACTGCACTTGACTGCCGTCTTTGGAAGGTCACTCAAATTTGCTTAGGTAGCATGGCCATTCTCTTCGCTTGAACTCCACTACTTTATTTATCCTTTACTCTTTTGTCTTCCATCTTTTAAATAGCATTCAATGGTTTGGTTTACCATCAATTCAAGACACACACGGTTTCGTGCCTTGCGCTCGTTGCCGATTGCGTAGCAGAAACTGTCAACCAAGATAAAATATTTTGCGTACATATGGTTTCATTTTTAGAACGTCACCGGCAATGGCGCAAGACGTGTGTTATGTACAGGCTTTCTCTTCATTGTCTGAGTGTGCAAGCTTGTTGCTTGTCTATATAAATGATACAATCAAATGCTTTGTACCAATAACCATAATGCATATTAGGGCCGAAGATTAAGCTCCTTATCTTGGTGTTTATTAATTTGTTATTTTTTAGACAATTAATATATCCTATTTCACATTTTCTCTCTTTAAAGCTATACTCAAGTGTATATTTGTCTATGGGAAATTTTATGTTTTCTAGAAGGTTATATACTAGTGTGTCAGTACAATATCCATTCTGACCACCACCTTGGGTTATTGCAATGCTAAAACTTTGGTTTCCGTATTGGTCTGATATATATTTACCCATAGGTATAATTTTCTTGTATTTAAGGCTGTCATAATTGTTTGTAATTAATGAAAGGTCTTTTATTATGTGAAAATTAGCAGCTGAAACAATCATTTTCGATTTTGGGTTTTTGTTTAAATAATAGATAATATTCGTAGCCATCACACTATCTCTACTGCTTACACTTCTGTCTGAGTAGCCCATTTCCTCCATGTTATAAATAATTAACTTTACATTCGATTGAACGTTAAGCAATGTTTGTCTTAGCAATTCGCATTCTTTATTAACACTGTACAGGTATATTTGGGTTAAGGAGTCCAAAGAATTAATTTCACTCATTGTAAGAGTAAATTCTTCCTGTCCTGTAGCTTGCTTGTAATATGCTTTTAAATTATTTAGGTATTGTTCAAATATTACTTTGTCAAGATCTTTTAAGCACTTAGTTGTGCTATCTTCAAGCATGTCAAATAATTTATTAGTATAGACTGTAGAGTTAGGTTGTGAGTCGAAGCCGAAGATGTCAACCTTGTTTTCTTTGTATTTCTTTGATAAGTATAGAATTGTCTCTTTTAGCTGATTGCTTTTTGACCATTTTGGGTCCAAAAACTTCTCAAACTCATTAAACACATTGCTGTCATTTTTAATTGAGTTTAAACCATGTGGTGTCTCAATGAATCCAGCACCTTCAAATGCTATTGTATTAAATCCATGCTGTTCTATAAGGTATTTTATTAATTCCCCTTTTAGCTCAAAAGTTCTACCGTCACCATGTCCTGCCTCTCCAATTAAGATCACCCTTGAATTTCGTAGTTCTTTATCCATGTCCGGTAATGAACTAAATTGTGTAGTGTCAATACAGGAAATATGTTTAACAGAACTAGTGTTTTGTCCAAGTGATTGAATAGAAATAAAAATTAAAATAAAGAAAATGTGTTTTTTCATATACGTCATTTAAGCTTGTACATAACGTTCCCACGCTTGGCGTTCGTGCGGGTTTTCGGAGTATAAAACTGTCAACCCACCACAAAAGCCAAATTGGAAAACTGAACTTGAATGTAAGCACGGCACCCCGCATGACGCCAAACGTGTGTTGAACAAAACCTTCGGTAGTCTCGTATTCATACAACAATAGTATGTAAAATTTTTAGTAAACCGAACTCTTATTT
>JAUCCO010000145.1:0-8513 GCA_034676125.1 Bacteroidia bacterium | reverse complement strand
CTGATTTTGGCGATAGCACCCCTGCCATTAAGTATAATCTTGATGACCACTTGGGCAGCAGCAATGTATTGGTTGATGAAAACGGTACACTGGTAAACTTTGAAGAATACTACCCATTTGGGGAAACCAGTTTTGGTGCATACAGCAAAAAACGCTACCGCTTTTGCGGCAAGGAAAAAGACGAAGAAAGTGGTTTGTATTATTACGGTGCACGATATTATGCACCTTGGCTGTGCAGGTTTATTAGTGTGGATCCGAAAGCAGGGAAATATGTATTCCAAAGCCCATTTGCCTACGCTGATAATAATCCAATAAACAAAATGGATTACAATGGGGAGGGAACTGGTGAAGGTGAAGGAGGGACTAATCCAACTCCAGCTAGCGAAGCTTCTAATCCTCCTGTCAACATAATTGTTAATGCAGGAGAAAAACCAATTGAACCGAAAGCACCAGAAAATAATCTTGACCAATTAAAAGACAATTTTGAAAAGGATAAATCATTTTCAAATTATGAGAAATACGAACAAGGTAAAAAAGACTGGGGTGAATACAATCAAAAGAAAGCAGAATACGATAAAAAAATAGAAGAATATAACACTAATAAAGAGTTCTTAGAAGGAGTTAAAAATGAAATCTTGACTTCAAACGACCCTGTTTTAAATGCCCAACGAGAAGAGCTTAAAGGAAAGACTATTACAATTGAAGTGGATAGTGATATAACCATCGGGGGTAAAACTTTAGGTGCAGGGACCTTTACAAACAAAGAAACTGGAGAAGTTACTATCAAGTTTGATAGAAAGCTGATAAACTCAGGAGTTAGAACAGAAGTAACTGATGAGTTAAATACTGTATCAGGGTCGCGTAATATACAATCAGATATTACTGGTATGATAGTGCATGAGCTGGGGCATGTTATTTTTAATTCGCAATCACCAATTCGTGATAGAGAGGGAAGCGAAAACGCAGCACAAAGATGGGAAGCTTATTATTATAGATTGAAAAATGGTGTTTGGGGCGGAGTTAAAGAAAGTATGAAACATATAGACATTAGATTTAACGATTATGAAAAATTTAGAAAGGGATTTTAGATACTGCTTATTAATTGGTTTGATTATTTTTTGCAAAGGTAGCAACGCTCAAATGGCTATTGATACTTTATTTATTGAAACGAAATTGTATGCGTTAGAGAATAATGAAAATCGGAAGAATATAGAACTACTTAACGTACACTATGACGTGGTAGAATTTTACGTTACTCAGGTTTTAGATAGTTTTTCGAATCATTATTTGTTTTTTCAAGGCGAAATGACATTTGATTTTGATGGAAACAAAGGACTGCATTTTACTTCTGTTTACTGCGTTTGGGATATTAAAAATAATAAATTTATTGATACGATAGACTTTGTTAATTTTAACAAAATCGTAGCATCAATGAATATTACGTTGAATAGTTACGATAAAGCTGTTTTATATGAATTATTAACTTATAGGCAACTACAGGGTAGATACCTTTACAATTTAAAGGTTAAAAAAAAGTATCAAGTTTTACATGCAAAAAAGTTCAACTTAAACACTCATATTTACAAGAAATATTTTTTGTACATGACTGGCACATTGGACTTGTCTTGTAACAAGGAAATTTATGATTTATTGAACTCTTCTACCAACCAAGTTCTTTATCTTCCTAGAGTCACTTTATCAGATGACGGTCGTAGAAAAGTTAAGGATTTTTTTATCCAAGTGTTTTATTTTAATGAGGATGGAGCACTTGTGAATACAGTATTTTTAGATAAGTTTATGACTCTCAAATCTTGTAATTAGACACCTAATTGGGTTGTGTTCCATTTATCACTTTTCAAGTAGCGATTTTTATATTGCGCTAGAATTAAAAAATACTTCTAATGAATAACCAAAGCCGCATAGCAACCATACGCGAGGGTGATACCTTTGGTGACACGACCCCGGCTATTAAATACAATTTAGACAACCATTTAGGCAGCAGCAATGTATTGGTAGATGAAAACGGCACATTGGTAACCGTTGAAGAATATTACCCTTTTGGTGAAATGCGCAGCATTCGCGAACGCCATAAAAAAACAATTAAACACGTGAGTCAAACAAGTTTTGGTGCGTACAGTAAAAAACGCTACCGCTTTTGTGGTAAAGAAAAAGACGAGGAAAGTGGTTTGTATTATTACGGTGCACGATATTATGCACCTTGGTTGTGTAGGTTTGTGAGTGTGGATCCAAAAGCAGGGAAATATGTATTCCAAAGCCCGTTTGCTTATGCTGATAATAACCCTATTTGCAAAATGGATTACAATGGCGAGGGGACGGGAGAAAGTGAATCAAATAAGCCCAAAAGCCCACTTTCAGCCCCTGTTATTGTTAACAATGTAAGTTATCAAACATATACAATTCAACAAGGCGATACATTATCGGAGATTTCAGAAAAAATTGGTGTTGATATGGATTTTATAGCAGACATCAACGACATTAAGGATAAAAACAAAATTAAAGCAGGTGACAATCTTCTCATTGTTAATTCTGTCAAAGGGGTTACCAAGCCTGCTGCGCAATCTGCAGCTAAAACAGAGCCTAAGAATGGAAAAGTCAATGAGATGATAAATGCGGTTAATTTACCTAGGCCGAATACATCAATCTCTGGAAACGCTTCAACAAATACTTCATCAGCGCAAGGTTCAGGGGCTTCATTGATTGGTAAATTGTATGGGGACGCATACAAACCTAGTATTAAAAGCCCTTTCGATGCTGTTGGTGGAGGGGCTGAAGCCGGAGTTTCAGGTTTTGGTCTGCAAGGTGGTGGGTATTACTCACGCATAGAAACCGAGTCAGGAACAGGAAATTACCTAACCGTAAAAGGTGGACCGTCTAGCAGTTATGGAGCAAGCTGGTCGGCTGGCCCAGCGGTTGATTTTTATTGGAAAGCCAATGCAGGGAAAAGTATTCCGGTAAGTGAGTTGGTAGTTGGTACATCAAATTTTGTAACGGTTGGGCTTGGAATATCTGTCACCTACTCTTGGGCAACTAATAAAGACAACAAACCCACATTAAGAGGACTAAGTTTTGGCATTGGAGTAGGTTATTCGGGTGGAACGCAATTCACAAAAAAACTAAAATAATATGAATTTTAAACTTGGACTTTTAAGCCTGATTGCTTTAGCATTATTTATATGGGTACACACTAGGTTGGATAAAAGTCACTTAAAGAGAAAGTGTAACGAAATTGTAGTAGCCAAATTCCATAGTGTTGTGGTAAAAAAAGAAGTGTTATACAACGATCATGGAACACGAGAGATTACATGCAAAGACCTAGATAGTAATTACATGTTTTATTTTTATCCTTATCGTATATCCCCTCCCAATATTTTTTATGATAAAATAGAAGTTGGGGATACATTGCTAAAAGGCCAGAATGAGATGCAATTTTTAATTATTAACAACAACAAACACGATACATTTAAATTTGATTGTGAATATGGTTCAGAAGAATAAAACCTTCCGCTCCCGTATTCTATGGTAGAAAACAAAAACCCAAGGAAGTCAAGGCGCTAATATTAGTAACCTACTTTTAGATTCTTATAAAAAAACAGTTACACCATTTTAAACTTTAGATTTTAACTAAATATGAGAATTAACATTAAATTGTTTTTATTACTTAATACCTTAATATTTGGGTTAGTTGGTTGTAGTAATCAACTAGCTGACTCAGATAAGGTAATTATAATAGATAATCAGCTAACACCTAAACATGTTAGATTTAAAGGCACTAAAACCTTTTTAGCCCTTCCTAAAGAGTATATTTTCGATAAAATCGATCCTCAATTTTCAAACCAAAATGGCTCCACTATTAGGGTTTTAGAATTTAAGGACAAAAAATTTATAATCGATGATTATACAAAAGAGAGAGGGGATTATTTAGGAATGACTATTCATGAATGGTATAAAGTTAAGGTCCATAATATGGAAGGAGTCATGTTATTTTCTGACAATCGTGAAGACCCTAGTTTAGATAAAGGTATGTTGATATTTGGAGATAGCTTGCAAACAACGCTAGTACTTGCGAAATTTATGAAACAAAATAGGCTTGAGAAACAAACGATAAATAAAATATTTAAATCAGTTGTCAAATTAAATTCGTACAAGTTTTATCCATTGGAACTTGCCCTATTTAAAATTGATTTATCAAAAACTAATTTTAAATTTTGTACCAACGTTACTAATACATTTACGTTTACTTTCAGTGGGCAAGGTAATCCAAATATGGATATTGAATTAAGTAGAATTGATATAACACAGTATACTAAACTTAGTTCACTAAAAGAAGCGGAAAATTTTGTAAATAATATTCTTTCGACTTACATTAAAGAAGGCTATACTCTTTCTGATACAAAGTCAACTAGTTACCGTATCGGGAGTATTAATTACTTTGAAACCATTTCAAAAGGAAGCTATAATGGTAAATCTAATTTGATATACATTCTACTCCTACAAGGAGAAAGTGGAACATTAATGTTTCACGGCATGAGCTATACCGAGTATGAAAAGTATCTTGAAATATTCAAAACTACTTCTAAAACATTAGAGTTTAAGTAAAATTATATAATAAACGAGTACATGATTATTTGGTGATATGTAAAATATTATAATAGGTAATCTACTTACGAAGATGGCTTCATCCATATGCTGTAAAGCAAAATTGTTACAGCTAAACTTTTAACAATAAACTTCACATTTGAATTGGTTAAAATTTAAAAATGATGCTAAGCCGATGTTGTTGTACACCTAAATTGGTGAATTAAATAATTTGTCTACTTTTGAGATGTACTAAAAGTGGGGTGACTTCAGAACCAAACTATTATTTTCATTTTAAGTTATGATTAGACTACAGATTCTATTATTAACATCAGTTATTGTTCATTCTTGTAATTTTGAAAAAAAGGAATGTGTCTCTAAAAGAGAAAAATATGTTCAACAAATACTTATTAGGGGTATTATAGAAGGCATAGATGAACCAGAGTTAAATCATGGACTTAAACGAGTTTCTATTAAAAATTATACAGGAGATCTAATCTACCATGATCAGACTTATGAATTGGATCAGATTTTTTATAAGGAAGCAGCTGTAGGAGATTCTATTATTAAAAATGTTGGTTTTTTAGATATGATTCTGATAAAACCTGATGGGAGTAAAAAGTTATATAAGTTTAATTGTACAGGAATACCAAATGACACTTTAAGATGATAATTAGATGTCTCTGTGTTAAGGAAAAAAACGAACAAAGTGGATTATATAATTGGCCATAGCGCTACCGCGTGAATCCTTTCGCGTGGCATAGAAAAGTAACCAAGTTTAAATTACATAAAAACTCGATTACAAACTAGTGAATTTTTGAGAGAAAAAATTTTTGAGAAATGATTTAGCATAGCTATTGGTAAAATAAAGTCTGTAAAGGGAAAATATAAGATTTTAAGTATGTTTGAAATAAACTTAAAACCACGCGAAGGGATTCGCGCGGCAGCGGAACAACTAATAAAGACAACGAACCCACATTAAGTGGACTAAGTTTTGGCATTGGAGTAGGTTATTCGGGTGGAACGCAACACACACAAAAATTAGATTAATATGAATTTTAAAATTGGACTTTTAAGCCTGATTGCTTTAGCATTATTTATGTGGGTACAAATTAGGTGGGATAAAAATCACTTAAAGGGAAATTGTAACAAAAATATAGTAGCCAAATTCCATAGTGTTGTGGTAAAAAAAGAAATATTATATGACCAACACGGATTAAGAGAAATTACATGCAAGGACCTAGATAGTAATTACATGTTTTATTTTTATCCTTATCATATATCCCCTCCCAATATTTTTTATGATAAAATAGAAGTTGGGGATACATTGCTAAAAGGCCAGAATGAGATGCAATTTTTAATTATTAACAACAACAAACACGATACATTTAAATTTGATTGTGAATATGGTTCAGAAGAATAGTGCAGCAGTTGATCAGCTGCGTGGTGTTACATTTATCACTTTTAGAGGTAGAAAAATGAAACTGGTTGAAAATAAAATAAAAATGAAGCATGGTGGGAGGTGAAATGGCATAAAGAATAGGTAGTTCTTTGACAGTAATGGACGATAGCAAGCGCATAGCCATCATACGCGAAGGCTCTGATTTTGGCGATAGCACACCAGCCATTAAGTATAATCTTGATGACCACTTGGGCAGCAGCAATGTGTTGGTTGATGAAAACGGCTCAAGAGTTTGAAAGAAGGACATATAAATAATACATATGAAAACAATAACGATTATAATATTTTACTTATTAAGTATAGAAAAAGGATTCAGTCAATCAATACTTGATTCTGCAAAAAAATATTACTATGAAAATGTCCTTGACCTCCAAAGGTTCGGAGGCGAGTATCAGACTGTATTTGGCAATAAGATAGATTCTATATGTAATACCAATATTACGATTTGTATTTTAGAAAAGTCGGGGTGTCATTCAAGAACCAATATCTTATTATTTGATTCAAAAACTTCAAAAATTCTCCAAAAGAAAGATATTAAGGAAATGAATAAGCTAATTTTACAATGTCCAAAGCTTTTATCAAAGATTGATAAAGCTTTTATACATCTTGTTTTAATGGGCGAAATGTTATCCGGAATTTATTTCAATAAGAATGATAGTATTCTTCTATATTCCAGCAGCATCTTTTTAAAATATGTTTATAAGAACGAATTCAAATACAATAATTTTGAGGTAAGAGGAAATGAATATGCAAGGAATAAAATAGTAATAAGAATGCACTCTTTTCTTTATAATCGTTATATTAAGTACACGTTTTATTTTAACAGAAATGATATAGTCAAAGTCAAAGAAGAATTTGCACTTTAAAATTGAATTATAAAATCATATTGATGGCATAATAGAATGCCGCGAAAACATTCCATCAGAAACCCCATTTGCTTTTTGATAAAAATACTCTTTACTTCAAACCAATTGAAAAACATTTTAAAGTATTTAACATTTATTCAAATGAAATAAAGCCGAACAAAATTTTCTTTTGGTATTAGTATAAAACCATTAACTTGTAAACTGATATGCAAATGCAACGCATCAAAATGTATTACGACCCACGTGGGCAAGTTATCAGAACAGTTAATCCTGATAACAGCGAGCAGCGCGTAATATATGGCGTACCTGCACAGGTTAACCAACCAGCCAGCTTTGCTCCCACCCCTTGGGAAACCTATACCTACGATGCAAATGACCTAGATGCAGTAAGCCCACATTTTGGTACACCCAAAAGCGCTGTGGTAGATGCCATGGGAAGAACAATACAAACCATGGACAGGCTGGTGAACAATAGCAGTGCAGAAGACAATGTGCAAATGCGCTATCAGTACGATATACGCGGGAACCTGCTGAAAGTGTACGATGCTTACGAGAATGACGTATTTACCCATGTATACGACTTGCGCCCACCAGCCAAAGAAGGGGAATCTATTCCTCCTTTAAAAACAGTACACATTAATAAAGGCACAAGTACCGTTGTGTTTGATTGCACAGGCAAACCAGTAGAAACACGCGATAATAAAGGAGCACTTACCCTTTCTGCTTATGATGTATTGCAACGCCCTATTAATGTTTGGTGCAGAGATACCGAAACAGAAGATGTAACCCTTAGGCAGCAAATGTTTTATGGTGATGATGAAAACCTGAACAATAAGGGCAAGGTGTATACGCAAAATGATGAAGCCGGTAGCCAACAAATGGTAGCATATGATTTTAAAGGCAACCTTTTGCAAAAAACACGTCAGGTTATTGATAACAGCGAAATACAAACAGCCATTAACGCAAGTATAGCAAGCAGTTGGAATGATATATTTTGTTACCGTGTAAACTGGGATAACAGCCCTTTGCTAAGCGGCTACTACCAAACCGATATGGAATATGATGCACTCAACCGTATCATAAAAATAACGTACCCCGAAGATGCCAACAACAACCGTAAAGAGTTAACAACCCAATACAACAAAGCAGGTGCATTACAAAAAGTATATTTTGATGGCAACGAGTATGTACAACACATAGGTTACAATGCCAAAGGGCAGCGACTTATTATTGCATACGGCAATAGCCTAATGACCCGCTATACCTATAATGAACTAACGTTTCGGCTTGAACGTATGCGAACAGAAAAGTACACTTATAGCCAAGACGGCAATACCCATGTGTACGATTACAATGCAGGAACCTGCAAACAAGACTTTGCCTATACTTACGACAAAGTAGGCAATATACTAAGCATAAACAATGAAACTCCCGAATGTGGAATAGGTGGAATTGATGAATTAGAAAAAACATTTGAATACGATGCACTATACCGTTTGTTAAGTGCTACAGGAAGAGAAAACCAACCTTCGGCATTATACTGGAACGATAGTTACCGCAGCGATGATGTAAACACTACAACAGCCTAT
>JAUCCO010000144.1:0-8612 GCA_034676125.1 Bacteroidia bacterium | reverse complement strand
AAAATATTTATTTCGGACAAATTTGTCCTTTATAGTAAATTTTATACCTTTGCCTAGAAATAATCAAAACAAAATGTTTTCAAAAGCATGCGAATATGGCATACGAGCCAGCATATATATTGCAGAACAATCTATAGTTGGTATTCGTGTTAACCAAAAACAAATTAGTAAGGCCATTGATTCGCCTGAGGCATTTACAGCCAAGATACTACAACTACTCACAAAAAACAATATTATTAATTCAGAAAAAGGTCCAAGCGGTGGGTTTATCATGGTTCCCCAATCAATTGAAAAAATAAAACTAAGTCATGTAGTTTTTGCAATTGATGGAGATGAGGTATACAAAGGCTGCGGATTGGGCTTAAAAAAATGCAATGAAAAAAAACCTTGTCCGGTACATGATAAATTTAAATTAGTGAGAGATGAATTAAAGAACATGCTCGAAACTACTACTATTAAAGAACTTACACACGGCCTAAAAGATGGCTTTACCTTTTTAAAAAGGTAGCTTTTTTTACCCCTAATTAAGACAAGTTTGTCCGAAATAAATTTAAAATAAAATGCAAAACCAAGATTTATTTAACCAATCGGGTATTTTAATCACCCTAGTGCTCATAATTATTCCAATAGTTTTTGCCGCTATTTTAGTTGGCATAAAAACGATGAATGTAATTCAACGGTATTTTAAGAAAAAAGAAATCGAAAACTTTAACAATTACATTAAAGGATTAAACAAAGAAGAAGTTGAAAAGCTTGAAGCCAGAGAAAAAGAATTGGCTTATAAATTAACAAATCAAGAGCTTTCGGGCTTAAATGCAGCAGAAGATACTAGGGGATTAATAGAAAACATTAGCGTAAACTCTGGAATACCCTTTGTTACCGTAAAGAAAAAAGGTCAACCTCGCCCTTATGTAGACCCCGCTTTAACCAAACTAATTATTTGGTATTTAGGTTGTGCTACTTTTTGGTTGGTTTTAGGAACCAGCATTGGCGAGTATCTAGGAATTAAATTTGTAGCTCCAGATGTAGACCAAATTAGTTGGTTAAGTTTTGGGAGACTTCGCCCAGTACATACCAATATGGTGTTTTGGGGTTGGGCATCACTAGCCATGATTGGGTTAGGAATATACGTTGTGCAAAGGGTAAGTAACACTGCTTATGCAAGCATTAAGTGGGCCTATTATGCATTAATATTAATTAATGCTTCTGTAATTATGGGTACCATATGTTTAATGGCTGGTATTAATAATGGTGGTGGCGAATACAGAGAATACATTTGGCCAGTAATGGTTTTATTTGGTGCTGGTGTAGTTATTACCTTAATAAACTTTTTAAAAACCATTGCCAAACGAACCACCAAAGAAATTTATGTTTCAAATTGGTATATGGTTTCGGCAATTATGTTTTTACTGGTAATTGCTTTTGTAGCTTATTGGCCAACATGGCAAAATGGACTAGGCGAAACAATCGTTCAAGGGTACTATATGCACCAAGGTGTGGGTATGTGGTTTATGTTTTTTACATTGGGTTTAATGTATTATTTCTTACCTCAACAGCTTAATAAACCCATTTATTCTTATAGCATTGGTATTTTAGCTTTTTGGTCGCAAATATTGTTTTATACATTAATTGGCACGCACCATTTTATTTTTAGTGCTATACCTTGGTGGTTACAAACAGTGGCAATTGTTGGTAGTGTAGGTATGATTATTCCTGTTGCTGCAGGTACTACAAACTTTATCATGACCTTTAAAGGTTCGTGGGGTAAAGTTAGCAGCAGTTATACCCTACCCTTTTATTTAGTTGGCATCATTTTTTACTTCACAGGTTCAATGCAAGGAACTGCCGAAGCGTTTAGGTTTACCAATTTAGTTTGGCACTTTACAGATTTTACTGTGGCCCACTCGCACTTAACTATGTATGGCATTATAACCTTTATGTTATGGGCATTTATATACACCATTTTACCACGCTTAACAGGAAACGAACCAAAACAAGTTACCGTTGGTGCACACTTTTGGTTAGCATTAATTGGGTTGATGTTTTATACCGTTCCGTTAATGATTGGATCTACACTTCGTGGCTTAATGTGGATGGAAGCAAAACCATTTATTGATAGTGTTACCATGATGATGCCTTATTGGCTATGGAGAGCAATTGGTGGATCGTTGATGTGGATTTCGCATTTGGTATTTGCATATAATTTCTACTATATGATAACGCATAAACGTGAAGAAGAAATTCCTAAAACGGCAGCAGAAATTTTAAAAGCTAGGGCTAATTTATTAACAAACGAAAAATAAAAAGTATATGGAACTGTTTAATAATCATAAAAAACTATTTACTACAGCACTGGCTTTATTTTTAATATTAACTATGGTGGTGGCTGTATTTCCTGCAATAAACAATCAAAAAAACAATGCTCCGTTACCTGGTGCAAAACCTTTAACTGTTGATGAGTTTGCGGGTAAACAAATTTACATTGCCAATGGCTGTGTGGCTTGCCATACCCAGCAAGTACGTAATGTAGATATGGACAAAATGTGGGGCGAACGTCCTGGTATTGCAGCAGATTATGCTGGTATAACAAGAACAGATTTTTTTAGAAATACGGCTACTTTAATGGGTACCGAACGTACAGGACCAGATTTAATAAATATTGGTGCAAGACAACCTAGTGATGCATGGCACTTGTTACATTTGTTTCAACCACGCGCCACCGTTAAGCAATCAATTATGCCTGCTTATCCATGGTTGTTTACTGTAAAAGAAACATTAGATAAAAATGATGTAGAGGTTGTTATTCCTGAAGCATTTCGCAAAGGTATAAAAGGAAAAGTAGCTGCCAATAAAGAAGCACTTCAATTAGTAGCTTACCTTAAATCGTTAAAACAAACACCACTTCCTACGGGCAATCCAGTACCTGATTTTTTATATCCTAAAGCCAAAGAAAAAACAGCTGCAAGTTCTAGTGGAAATGCTGCTGCATTGCCAGATGGTAATGTACTTTATGCTAACCATTGCCAAAGCTGCCATCAGCAAAATGGCGAAGGATTAAGCGGTGCTTTCCCGCCTTTAAAAGGCAGTAAAATAGTGAACGGAGATGACTTAGATTTATTTGTAACCATTATTATGACTGGGTATGATGCACGTGCAGAATATGCGGTAATGCCTGCTGTTGGAAAAAATAGTAAGCTAACTGCCGAAGATGTTACCGCAATTATCAACCATGAAAAAAGCAGTTGGGGTAATGATGCAAAACCTGTAGAGGTAAAAGATGTAAAAGCCATCATGGAGTTTTTAAATAGTAACGCAAAAAAATAAAACAATGAAAAGGATTTATATTTTATGTGTGTATATGCTTGCAGCCGTTATTCAAACATGGGCTTGTGATGCATGTGATAAACAACAACCTCAAATTACACGTGGTATTACGCATGGTGCTGGCCCCAATAGCAATTGGGATTGGTTAATAGTTGGTATAATTTTTATAATAACAGTACTAACTTTAGTGCTATCTATAAAGTATATTATTAAACCTTCTGAAAAGAACGATAACCACATTAAGCGTTTAATTTTAAATAATTAACCATTAATTTTATGAGTATAGAAAATAGTAAAGTGTTTTTATTTGTTGATAACGAACCAAAACCAATTGCCGAACTTGATACACCCGTTACGTTTGAGTTTGATAGTAGTAAATTAACCGATGGCGAACATGTACTTAAAATTGTAAGTAAATCGCCAAACGGTAGAGAAGGAATAAAATTTATAAAGTTTAATGTAAGAAACGGACCTGCAATAACGGTAGAAGGAATTAATAATGATGATACCATTGATGGCATTTTACCCATTATGATTAATGCCTACGACAAAGGAAATCAGCACAAGTTTTTATTAGATGGAAGCGAAACTCCTACAAGTATTCCAAGTTGGTTATGGATAACCCTGTTATCGTTTTTTGCATGGGCTATTTATTACTTAGCCACGTACTTTAGCATATAGTTTAATAAATATGAGTAAGGATATTATAACAATAGAAGATATAAAAATAATGGTTGATTCTTTTTATACTAAAATAAGAAAAGACGAACTATTGGGGCCAATATTTAATGAAAAGATTGGCGACAACTGGGCAACACATTTAGAAAAAATGTATAGATTTTGGCAAACCGTTTTGCTTGAAGAACATACTTATAATGGAAGTCCGTTTTCGCCACATGCATCTATGCCGCTATTCAGAAATCACTTTGATAGGTGGATGCAACTTTTTAACGAAAACATTGATGAAACATTTACAGGAGAAAAAGCACAAGAAGCCAAATGGCGTGGCGAAAAGATGGCCGAAATGTTTCATTACAAAATAGCTTATTACAGAAATAACGATGCAATACCCATTACAAATTAAATAACATACAACAAATAATTATGAACGTTTCAAACCAAACAATTGTAGGCGAATTAGTAGCCCAAGATTACCGTACAGCAGCAATATTTAAACAAAATGGAATAGATTTTTGCTGCAAAGGAAATAGAACTATTGACGAAGTTTGCGAGAACAAAAAAGTAACAGCAGACAAACTAATTACCGATTTAAATGAGGCTATGCAAGCTAAAAATACCGACCAAACAGATTTTACATCTTGGCCAATTGATTTATTAGCTGATTACGTAGAAAAGCGTCACCACCGTTATGTGGTTGAAAAAACACCGCAAATACTTCCTTTTTTACATAAAATATCTGCCGTGCATGGCGGTCGTCATCCAGAGTTGCTAGAAATTGAAGAACTGTTTAAAGGCTGTGCAAGCGAACTTGCTATGCACATGAAAAAAGAAGAGCTAATTGTATTCCCAGCTATTCGTAAAATGGTTCAACACAAACAAAACAACCAATTACTAGAGCCTGCACAATTTGGTACAATTAGTAACCCAATTGAAATGATGATGGCAGAGCACGAAAACGAAGGTGATAGGTTTAGAAAAATTGCTGAGTTAACTAACAATTATACTCCACCAGCGGATGGATGCAGCACATACCGCGTTGCATTTTCGATGTTAGAAGAATTTGAAAATGATTTACACACACATATTCATTTAGAAAACAATATTTTATTCCCTAAAGCAATTGTTTTAGAGAAAGAACTTGCCGTTTAAATTTTAGTATTTTTCATATGCGTTTCCGTTTAGTTAGTCGGGCATTTTATGCCCGCACTTACTAGCGGATTTTATACCGAAAGCACATTCAATATAGTCTAATTTCTGCTTGGGCCTCATTGAACTATTTTCACGTATAATCTGCATTACCATAATATATTATTTTTTAGTTTGGGCTAAAAAATTATTACAATTGGTATAAGTATATTGTAACCATGAACAACGATTTACAAAGTATAACCATAACTGTACAGGTTCAAAGTTTAAATAAAACCATACATACCTTTGCTAATGAGTATCGCAACTTAATGATGCTATTGGTAAACAGTATTTATTTTGATGACTTTGGTGAATGTGGTGGCATGGGAAGGTGTTGTACATGTGTGGTAAAAATAAAATCAAACCAAGCACTTCCCCAATCTGATGGTAACGAAAAAAGAACGTTATCACGTCACGATTTTAACCCAGATGAAACCCGACTTGCTTGTCAGATTCCGATAAACGAAAAATTAGATCAAGCAACAGTAGTTATCGTTTAAAGTTTTAAAAATATGGAACAGGCTAAACCCATCAATCGAAATAAATCAATTCAATCAATAAGTAGAGAGCACCATCATGGGTTATTATTGTGTTGGAAAATTCGTCAGGGTATGAAAAAAAATATTGAACCCAGGCGAATGAAAGTTTATGCCGATTGGTTTTACAACGAATATATTTTACCTCATTTTAAAATTGAAGAGCAATATTTATTTCCAGTTTTAGGTGTAGATAATGAATTGGTAAAAAAAGCAATTGCACAACACCGCAGGCTTACTCGATTATTTTTAGATGATGATCAAATTGAAAAAGCCCTTAGTTTTATTGAAGAAGAATTAGATGCACATATAAGGTTTGAAGAAAGAATTTTGTTTAATGAAATTCAACAAACTGCAACCCGCTCGCAACTCCGAAAAATAGAAACCATGCATGCCGAAGCTCCATTTGTAGAAAACAATACCGACCCTTTTTGGCTGTAAATACTTTATCATTAAAACAAAAAAAAAGAGCACCTGTTATGATGCTCTTTTGTATTTAAAATTAGTTAAACTATTTTTATTAAGGCTTAAGTTTAAACACAATAGTAATGGTACCAAACTGTTCATCTGGAGCAGCACTATTGGGCGAAAAACGTGTTTCTAAAGCTGCTTGTTTTGCCTTGGCCAAAAGTACAGGACTTAGCGTAGTTGAGCCTTTTGATGTGGCCATCGCTTTTGTTACCCTACCTGTTTTATCAACCACAATACTTACAATAACTTTTCCTGTTTCTTTAGAGTTATCTTCAATATTTGGCCTACGAGATAAAGTACGGCCTTTTAATTCAAACGAAATACCATCTCCACTTCCAGCCCCTTTTCCGTTACCTGTACCAGTTCCGCTGCCATCTCCACCATTGCCATAGCCATTTCCGTTAGGATCTCCATCAGGCGAACCATCTTTACTACCTTGATTTCCGGGAGCATCACCAGTGCCATAACCACTTGCATCCGTACTTTGAGTTGGCTTTTTAAACAAACTTTTTTCGTCTGGCTTACGTGGTTTTTCTACCGGCTTTTCAACAGGTTTTTCTTTAGGTTTATCTATTGGCTTTTTAACTTCTGTTTTCTTTACTTCTTTAGGTGCAACAATTGCTGGAGCATCTTCTACATCTTGTGTTTCTACTGGTTGTTCAGTTTCTTCAACTGGTGGTGTAGGCTCTGGCACATTTGGTTCTACTACTGGCACTTCACTTGGCCCGCCCATATCGGGATCGCCTAAAGCCATTGTTAATCCCATACCACCATATTCAATTGGTGGATCGGGTGGTGATAAAACCAACAACCATAACAACAACAACAATATAGCATGAATAATTGTAGTACCAATGTACCCAATTATTTTATTGCGTTGTTCTTGTTTATGTGTTGCAGCCTCAGTCATCATTATTTTACTCTGGTTGTGTAGCTAAAACGACTTTAGCTTTTAATTTATTGCATATTTTCATCACATGTACAAGGTTTTCTACTGGTACACTTTTATCGCAGTTAACAGATACCACGGCATCATCAGCATTTACAGCAGTAAGTTGGTTACCCAATTCTGCTTCTAAACCTTCTTGCGAAGTTTGAGTTCCGTTTACATACCATAACAAATCGGCAGTAATACTTACCGCTATAGCCTTAGGTGTTGTAACTTGATTATTTGCTTTAGGCAAGCTAACTTTAATTGCATTAGGACTAACCAATGTTGATGTTATCATAAAAAATATGAGTAACAAAAACACCAAGTCGGTCATTGATGCCATATTAAAATCGGGCTTAACCTTTGTTCGTCTTTTAAATGACATAATTAAGCGGGTTCTTGTAATAGGTCAATAAATTCAACAGCACTTGCCTCCATGCGATGTATGATTTTTTCAATCATTGAAGTTAATTGGTTGTATGCTATATAAGCAAAAATACCAATAATTAAACCACCAACGGTTGTAACCAAAGCTTCGTAAATACCACCAGCTAATAAACTAACGGTAAGGTTGGCACCTGCAGTACTCATTTTATGAAACGCAGAAACCATCCCTGTTACTGTTCCCAAAAAACCAATCATTGGTGCAGCACCACTTATAGTTGCAAGTGTAGGCATACCCGTTTCAAGTTTATTAATTTCTATATTACCAACATTGTGTATTGATGTATCGATATCTTGTAAAGGTTTACCAATTCTGGTAACACCTTTTTCTATCATACGTGCTATTGGCGAGTTGGTTCTTTCACATAATGCCTTAGCACCTTTTATGTTTCCGTTTAAAACCAAATCTTTAATATTGGCCATAAAATTAGCATCAAGTTTTGAAGCTTTTTTTAAAGTTAAAAATCTTTCGATTGTTAAATACACAGCCATTACACTTAATATAGCTAACGGAATCATAATCGGTCCACCTTTAAAAACTAGGTCGATTAAATTGATAGAATCGCTTGGTGCTGCTGTTTCTGTAATTTGCAATAATGTATAATTCATATTGGTAGTAAATACGGTTTTAATTATGGTACCAAATAAGGCATCTAAAGTTGCAACACCTTGCAGCACTTAATCACATTTACACACCATTTGCAATGTGGTGTATACTTTTATTGATGAATCAAATTTCGGCATAGCCGCCATCGCACCTCTTCATGCAATTCTCCATTCTTTCATTCTTATTCTTAAGCTCATTCTTTGCTATTCATCCAATCTTTATTATTATTCCAAATTCCTCTTTCTGCAATTCAATCCGTACAGATGCGATTCATCGCGTCTCCTATTGCGCCCTATTACACCAAAAAAAATCCTCCTACGATTTATCTCATCTTATTAAAAATCCCTCTCCTTCGCACCTCTTCATGCAATTCTACATTCTTTCATTCTTATTCTTAAGCTCATTCTTTGCTATTCATCCAATCTTTATT
>JAUCCO010000143.1:0-8732 GCA_034676125.1 Bacteroidia bacterium | reverse complement strand
TAATTCCGATAAAGAAAATGTTAGCAGTTTTGCATAAAACTGATTTACAGTTTCTAAATCGATTATGCATTTCCAATGTGTAATTTGGGTTCAATATAGTCCAATTTCACTCGGGCCGTAATCAACTATTTTCATGTAGCATAGGCATTACCATAGTAAAATTATTTTTTAGTTTGAACTAAAAATAATTACAATTGGTATTATATATTGCCACATGAGGATTTCAATTTTTTTACTCGTGCTTTTTATCATCAATCCAATACTAAAAGCACAAACTACATTTACACAAAATGGGCCTATCGAACCCAAACAAGCTTACACTGCTTATACTCATGCCACTGTATATGTTAGCTCAACTACTATTATAAAAAATGCCACTGTAATAGTTAAACATGGTATTATAGAAAGTGTAACAGAAAAAGGAAATGTTCCCATAAATGCAATTGAAATAAACTGCACAGGAAAAACAATTTATGCTTCGTTTATAGACATGTATAGCAACTACGGATATACTACTCCATCATACAAAAAAACAAAAACCTATGGTGAGCAATTTAACAGCAACAAAGCTGGAGCATACGCTTGGAACGAAGCATTAAAACCAGAAATAAATGCCGCAGATAATTTTAGTTATAATGCAAACCAAGCACAAGAACTAAGAGAAGCAGGATTTGGAACTGTGCTTACAGGTAGTAATGACGGTATTTGTAGAGGAACTACAGCCCTAGTAACTACAGCACAGCTAGAGCCACACTATACTATTATTAACCCCAAAGCTACATTTAGTTTAAGCTTTTCTAAAGGTTCATCAAGCCAGCCTTACCCCGAATCGTTGATGGGAAGTATCGCATTAATTCGTCAAACCTATTATGATGCACAATGGTACATCAAACAAAAAAACGAAGAAAATATTTCGTTAAAAGCCTTTGCTAATAACATGAGCTTGCCCGTAATTTTTGATGCAGGTGATAAACAAAATGTATTGCGTGCTGGAAAAATAGCAAAAGAGTTTAATGCCAAATACATCATCAAAACAAATGGCGATGACTACCAAAGAATACAAGAAATTAAAGAAACTAATGTTCCATTAATAGTACCCATAAATTTTCCAAAAGCTTATAAAATTAATGATGCGTTTGATGCAGAATTAATATCTACTATTGATTTAAAACATTGGGAAATGGCACCAGCTAATTTGTACTTTTTATGGAAAAACAAGGTTAATTTCTGTATCACTTCTTACGGCTGTAATGATGGCAATTTTATAAGCAACTTAAGAAAAGCTGTATTATATGGATTGCCTAAGCAGGAAGCATTAAAAGCATTAACTCAAACACCTGCATTACTAATAAATATGCAGGATAAATTAGGTGAAATTAAAAAAGGAGCATTGGCAAATTTTATTATTTGTAATGGTGATTTATTTGATGAAGAAACAGACATCATAACAATGGTGGTGCAAGGAAAATTACATACTATAAACCAACAAGCTGATGTGAAATTTGCTGACAAATACATCATAAACAATGGTAATTACACCTTACTTATAAAAAAAGGAATAGCCATAATTGATAAGGATACTTTTAAGCTAAAGGCATCTTACAAAGCAGGAGTGGCAAATATTTTACTACAAGGAAATACGGTTATTAATTACACTGCCAATGCTAGTAAAATAGATAGCTTACAATATCCTTTTATTATTAATGAACTAATTGGATTTGCTAACACTACATCAGTTGGCAACGAAAAATGGGTGGCAAAATCTTCATCAAACCAAACAAAAAACGATACCACCACACAAGAAAAAATAGCAATAAGTGATAGCTTAATTTGGTATCCATTTAACGATTTTGGAAATACAACTTTACCCAAAATAAAAAATACACTTTTTAAAAATGCTACCGTTTGGACAAATGAAGATGCAGGTATTTTAACAGAAACAGATGTGGTTATAAAAAATGGAAAAATAACAACAATTGGAAAAAATCTTACCTGTACAGATTGTGAAATAATAGATGCCACAGGCAAGCAACTTACCAATGGAATTATTGATGAACACTCTCACATTGCCATTACACATGGCGTAAATGAAGGTACTCAAGCAGTAACAAGCGAAGTAAGTATTGGAACGGTTGTTAATGCTGATGATATTAATATTTATAGACAACTTGCAGGCGGAGTAACAACTTCTCAATTACTACATGGCAGCGCAAATCCTATTGGTGGCCAAAGTGCTTTAATTAAATTACGTTGGGGACTTGCTCCAGAAAAAATGAAAGTAGAAAATGCTCCGAAATTTATAAAATTTGCATTGGGCGAAAACGTAAAACAAGCCAATTGGGGTGATGAGTCTACTACCAGATATCCGCAAACGCGTATGGGTGTTGAACAAGTTTTTGTTGATGCATTTACACGTGCAAAAGAGTATGAGCAAAAATTAAAAGCTGATAAAAATACCCGCAAAAATTTAGAGCTTGATGCCTTAGTAGAAATTTTAAATAACAAACGTTTTATTACTTGCCATAGTTATGTGCAAAGTGAAATAAATATGTTAATGCATGTAGCAGATACTTTTGGATTTAAAATAAACACATTTACACATATATTAGAAGGATATAAACTTGCCGACAAAATGAAAAAGCATGGTGCAAATGCAAGCACCTTTGCCGATTGGTGGGCTTACAAATATGAAGTAATGGATGCCATACCACAAAATGCGGCTATACTCAGTAGAATGGGTATTACAGTAGCCATAAATAGTGATGATGCAGGAATGGGCAGACGATTAAACCAAGAAGCTGCTAAAATAATTAAATACGGAAAGATAAGTGAAGTGGATGCATGGAAAATGGTTACACTTAATCCTGCAAAAATGCTTAAAATAGATACCCAAACTGGTAGTATAAAAGTGGGTAAAGATGCCGACTTGGTTTTATGGAATACCAACCCACTTAGTATATACGCAAAACCCGAAATGACTTTTGTTGACGGTGTTTGTTATTACAGTATTAAAACTGATGAAGTGTTAAGAACCCAAGTTGCAAATACCCGTGCTCGTATAATTAACAGCATGATTAAAGCACAAAAAAATGGGGAGAAAACACAACCACATATTTCGGAAACAGAACCTAATTACCATTGCAATGATTAATTTAAAAAAAGTATTTATACCGATATTAACATTAATAACTTCTACTGTTTTTGCACAACAAACGCCTATAATAATTCAAGGGGCAACCATACATATTGGCAACGGTAAAGTTATCAATAACGGTTATGTAGCATTTGATAGTGGCAAAATAATTTTTGTGGATAGTGTGATGCGAAATAGTTATAAAAATGCACAGATAATAAACGCTTCTGGCAAGCATATTTATCCGGGCATTATATTATTGAACACATATTTAGGTTTAAATGAAATTGATGCAGTTCGCTCTACAAGAGATTATAACGAAACTGGAGAGATAAACCCAAATGTACGTGCATTAATTGCCTACAATACCGACTCGCGCGTGGTACCTACAGCAAAAACTAATGGCATAACGTATATGCAAATTGTGCCACAAGGTGGATTAGTTTCGGGCACATCAAGTGTGGTGAGAACCGAGGCTTTTAATTGGGAAGATGCTAACGTTAAAGAGGATGGAATACACATTAATTGGCCTGAAATAAATTATTTTACGCGCAATCCAGAACAACAACAAAAGAGATTAACGGAGCAGCGAGAAAAACTTGATAACTTATTTGCTGAGGCTAAGCAATATCAATACAAAAAACCAACTGACGAAACAAATTTGCGTTTAAAATCTATGTTGGGTTTATTTAATAATTCAAAGGTTTTATATGTACATGCAAACTCCTCGTTAGGTATTTTAGAAGCCATTCAGTTTATTAAAAATCATCAACCTTTAAAAGCAGCTTTAGTGTGCGGAAGTGATGCTCATTTAGTAGCAAATCAAATTAAAGAAAGTAACATTCCGGTAATTGTAAACCTAATACATAGTTTACCAAATCGCAACCATAGCGATGTAGATCAACCCTATAAAACAGCGGCTCAATTATTTAATAAGGGCATATTAACAAGTATTGGTTTTAGTGGAAGTTGGGAAAGCAGAAACGTGATGTTTAATGCAGGAACTTGCGCTGCGTATGGTATAAATAAAGAACAAGCTTTGCAATTAATTACACAAAATGCAGCTAAAATTATTGGTATTGATTCAATAATTGGCACAATAGAACCTGGTAAAGCTGCTACAATATTAATTAGCGAAGGTGATATTTTAGATATGAAAGAAAGTATTTTACTTCAGGCTTTTATTGATGGTGTAGCATGTGATTTAGAAAACTCACAAAATGATTTGTACAAAAAATACAGCAAACGTTTTGGTTTAGAAGCGAAATAAACTTTAGCTAAAACTAATACGACAAACGCATAATACGTAAGGTTTCTCTATGGCTATTAACCTGAACTACTGCAGTATCTCGGGCAATGGTGCCAGATAAATTCCTAGCCAACAAGTAATAATTACCTTGCAATAAATACCCAAAATCTACAAGCCCATTGTTGTTGGTATAAATATAATTTAAGGATAAGTTGTTTAGTAAATCTTCGTAACTTGGATATAAATATACAATTGCATTTGGCTCAATACCATTATTTACATTACGTACTTCTACCTTTAGCCTACCGTTATATTCAGACGAATCAATGGTAACAACGGGTTGTTGAGGTTGGCTATCTGAATCACTTTTAGAACAGGAAGACACAACAAATACCAAGAAAACAAAAGATAAAAAAAGTAGTGTAAATGAATTTTTTGAAGGCATAAAATTGGTTTAATATTGTGCAATATTAAAAAGAAAAACCATGCAACCAAACGAAGAAAACCCTTGGAGTATAATTACTAAAAATGAAGTGTATGATAACCCCTGGATTACGGTTACACACCACGAAGTAAGTCATATTTCTGGGCACGAAGGTATTTATGGAAAGGTTCATTTTAAAAAAATAGCATTAGGCGTGTTGGTGTTGGATGAGGATTACAACACATGGATTGTTGGCCAATACAGGTTTCCGATAAACCAATATAGTTGGGAGATACCAGAAGGTGGCGGTGATTTAAATATTGACCCATTAGCCTCTATTAAACGAGAACTTTTAGAAGAAGCTGGAATTATAGCTCAATCATGGAATAAAATTCAAACCATGTATTTAAGCAATTCTACAACCGATGAAATAGCACATTTGTATGTAGCAAAAAATTTAACGTTTAAAGCCGCTCAACCAGATAGCGATGAATTATTGCAGCAACGTAAATTACCATTTAACGAGTTATATGAAATGGTATTAAGTGGACAAATTACTGATGCAATGACTGTAACCGCAGTATTAAAAGCAAAACTCTTAATGCTTGATGGGAAATTATAAAATTAGTTTCAGCATATAATCTTCGCACAACCTTTGTCCAAGTTTAAATTGCCTAGTATCAAAAATAATAAACCCAGTTTTTTTATAAAAATTTACAGCTCTCTCGTTTTCTTGCCATACACCTAAAAACAAGGTTTCAAACCCATGTTGTTTACTGTATTTTATGGCCTGTTGCATCAATTCATTCCCAGCGCCAGTGCCAAAATACAATGCTTTTACATAAATTTTCTCTAGCTCAACCGCTTCACCATTTATACCATCTACTTGGGCATGTTTTATTAACTTAATATAACCCACCACTTTCTCCTTATCATAACACAAAAAATAAACAGTATTTAGGTTGATGAGGTTGTTTGCAATTACGTTAACCGCGTAAGCTTTATTAATGTATTCAACAATGTCTTCCTCGGTATTATAAGGCCTAAAGGTTTCATAAAAAGTATCTCCACCAATTTTGGCCAATACTTCTGCATCATTAATGGCAGCTGGTATAATGGTAAACTTAGTAATCATTTTTTGTTCAATTTATTTACAAAATATTTTTTAAATTTTATAGTGAATTGTTTACAAACCTATCATTTTGAAAAATAAATTCTATTAAATTTATCAAAAATGCAAAGGAATTAATACCAAGTTAAACACCGCAATATAATGAGCACATTTTGCTATTATCTTTTAAAGAATCATTATAAACTTCAATACAAATAAATATAGTTCAATGATTTATTTAATCTTTTAATATCTTCGATTAAACAACTTATCATAGTTAGTAATTCGCTTTAAATAACAAATCGAAAAAAAATAAACTAAAACCAATTATTACAGTTATGAAAATAAATTACCGAAATGCTAAAATAGTTGAGATAATTGACGAAACTCCAACTGTAAAAAGGTTTTATTTTAAATTTCCTGAAACAGAATTATTTGATTTTAAGCCTGGTCAATTTGTAATGATTGACTTACCAATAGCATCAAAAATTACCAACCGAAGTTATTCTATTGCATCTGCACCAAGTAATGATAATATTTTTGAATTAATTATCGTGTTAAACCCCACAGGACTTGGCACTACACATATGTGGGAAGAATTTAAAGTTGGAGACGATGTGCAAATTGCAGGAGCACTTGGCAAATTTACATTACCAGAAAATATAGAAAACGACATTTGTATGATTGCAACTGGAACAGGAATTGCGCCTTTGCGCAGTATGGTTCATCATATTATTAATAAAAACATACCTCATAAAAATGTTTATTTAATTTTTGGCTGCCGTACCGAAGCCGATATTTTATACAGAACCGAAATGGAAGAACTTGCTGAAATGCATCCATTTTTTTCTTTTATTCCTGTTTTATCAAGATCGCACGAAAACTGGCAAGGAAAAAAAGGCTATGTACATCCAATTTATGAAGAGCTTTTTGAAAACAAACAACCTGCAACTTTTTTCTTATGCGGTTGGAAAAACATGATAATGGAGGCCCGCGAAAGATTAACAAGTATGGGCTACGAAAAATCAACTATCAAATTTGAGCTTTACGATTAAACGCAAAATAATTAACCCAAAAAATATTTGCCTACATTTGCAGCACAATGTATCCTAAAAGAAGACAACATGACCAACCGCGCGGTAACTTTAGTAGATCTGAAAAGCCAGCTGCAAGTAATCAACAAGCTATATATGGTATTCATGCCATTACCGAGGCTATTAATGCAGGTAAAGAGCTTAATAAAATAATTATTCAACGTGGCGAAACGGGTCCTTTATTACAAAGCTTAGCAAAACAAGCACGAGATTTAGGAATTCCTACACAATTTCTTCCAAAGGAATCGAGTTTATTTCCTGCTAATAAAAACCATCAAGGAGTTTTAGCATATGTATCTCCTGTTAGCTATCATAAGTTAGAAAACATTTTACCACAATTATACGAAGAAGGTAAAGTGCCTTTTATTTTAGTACTTGATAGGATTACTGACGTTCGAAATTTTGGTGCAATTGCAAGAAGCGCATATTGTGCAGGTGTGCATACCATTGTAATTCCAGATCAAGGAAGTGTTCAGGTAAATGATGATGCAATTAAAACTTCAGCGGGTGCCTTACACCACATTCCTATTTGTAGAGAAAAAAACATGAAAACTGTGATGGAATTACTCAACCAATCGGGAGTATATACATTAGGTTGTACTGAAAAAGGGAAAGGTTTAATTCATCAAGTTGACTTAACCGTGCCAGTGGCTATTATTTTAGGAAGTGAGGACACAGGTATAAGTGAAGATATTATTAAACGTTGTGCAGTATTAGCGCGTATTCCAATGGATTTTGGCGTACAATCTTTAAACGTTTCAGTTGCTGCTGGTATTATAGCTTACGAAGTAGTAAGGCAAAGACTTTAGTTATAAACTTTATAAATAAAAAAGGCAGCTTCTAAATTTAGAAGCTGCCTTTTTTTGTTGGTACTATCGTTTTCTATTTTATAGTAACACGGTGTGTGTATTGTTTACCATTATTGCTAAGTTGTAACATATACACTCCAGGTGTTAACCCTTTAACATCAAGGGTTGTTGTGTTACCAATTAACGTTAATGTTTGTGCATATACTTTAGCACCTAAAACATTGTATAAAATTACTTCTGTTTTACCCGTTAAGGTTTCTTTAGTATTAATTGTAAAGTTACCATTACTTGGGTTTGGATAAATACTTAAACCATCAATGGTTTTTATTTCATCTAATGATGTAACTACGATTCTTAACGTACGCTCAACAGTTTCTGATTTATTACCAGACATGTCGGTAACTGAGTATCTGATGTATTTCCAACCACTTAACTCTGCCCATAATGTATCATTTCTGTTACCTAAATCACTTGTAATTACTACGCTTGCACGTAAATCATCGTCAGCATCATAATTATCTACAATTCTAAATCCAGGTTCTACATAATCTTTAAAACGCGGCATATCTAATGGATTACTACCTAATATTTCAATTACAGGTGCAATGCGGTCCACCACTTTTACATCTCTTGATATTTCACTTGTATTGCCTGAACCATCGCGTACAATGTATTTAATGGCATAAGTACCCAATTTATTGATGTTTACTGTACTTTGAACAATGCGTATTAAACTATTCTCTGAGTTATAATTATCTTGAGCTGTTACTCCAGGATCCTCATAATTAGCATTAAATACATCAACAATTAACGGATTTGCGCCTTTTAAACTTAATACTGGTGCTATCGTATCTTGTACATCAATTTGTATTTGTTTTGGTGCACTGCAATTGCCTAATGGGTCGCATACGG
>JAUCCO010000142.1:0-8762 GCA_034676125.1 Bacteroidia bacterium | reverse complement strand
AAAATACGGCTATCATATATTTCTTTTTTATATGATTGGGTCCATTTTTTATCAGCCACACCAGCACCTGCAAGGTTTATAATTACATCAGCAAAATCAAACACCGCCTTATCAATGGTTTGGTTATTTACATCCCACACAAACTGTTTTATGGGTAAGTTGTTATTAATTTTTCGAGTTAACCATGCAACTTGGTGGCCGCTTTGGGAAAGTAGTTGGGTTAAGTTTTTACCAACCAAACCGCTTCCTCCGGCTATTACTATATTTGTCATGTGTTATTTATAAATGTAAACTTAAAACAATAAATATGTTTATATGTTTGATAAATGTAGTTAAATAAATTTTAAAAAAGGGAGGCACTTTAAATTGGGTATATTTTCTATTAAAGATATTGAGGCAGTATCAGGCATAAAAAGCCACACGTTGCGCATTTGGGAGCAGCGTTATGGCATAATTATTCCTAAACGTACCGAATCAAATATCAGGTACTATGATGATGATGATTTAAAATCTATCATTAATATTAGTATACTTAATAGGCAAGGAATGAAAATTTCTGATATAGCCAAAATGAGTAAAGAGGAAATAACTGAAGCTATTTTAAAATGCACTGGCCACACCAAAAGTAATTTTGATGGCCACGTAAAAGGCCTAGTTGCTGCAATGCTTAGTTTTGATGAGTATGCTTTTCATAACTTACTTACCACAAATATTATTCAGGTTGGGTTAGAACAAACTATGCTAAATATAATATTTCCTTTTTTGTATGAGGTTGGTTTTTTATGGCAAATTGGTTCAATACACCCCTCGCACGAACATTTTGCATCAAACATTATTAAGCAAAAACTTTATGTAGCCATTGATGGAAATGTAGGCCGGTATAACGAAAACAGAAAACGTTTTTTGCTGTTTTTACCCGAAAACGAACAACATTCTATCGGCTTATTATTTGCCAATTTTATTTTACGTAGCCGCGGCCAAGATGTACTTTACCTTGGGCAAGAAGTGCCGCTTGCCGATTTAAAAGGTGCGTTTTTAGATCATCAGCCTGATTATGTATTAACCCAACTTACGGCTTCGCATTTAAATATAAATAAGCAAGATTTTGTTGAAGAAATTTCTACCTATTGGAAAAACTCACAAATACTATTATCAGGTGTACAGTTTTTAAACTCCGACATTACTTTACCCCAAAACGCCCGCATCATAAAACGCATAGAAGATTTTGTTTCCTTGGTTGATACCATTTCGATGAACAAGGGAGAGGTGTTGAATTAGGGCGTAAAATATACTTACACTGAAATTTAGGCTGATTATCAGCTAAAACGTTGTTTTCTGGTTAATTTAAATACTTTTGTGAACTGTATTAATAATTAACCCTTTATGAATTTCTACCAACCTATAGTAATTATGGAGCTTGAAGAACATCACTCCACACTCTTTTGCTTTATTAGCAATATATAATTTCTTGTAAACCTTCCTAGTCTAATGAAAAGTTTACGGTTACTGAATATTTTATTATGTATTGCATTTTTACAAAGCAGTGTTTACGGTCAAACTACGTTTAAACCTTATTTAAATAATGTAAAAGTTAATGCTGGTCAAACGGTAAATGTTTGTGTAGGTCAGGCTGTTAATTTTATTGACTCGAGTGTTGCAATACCTGCTTTAAATAATTGGCAGTGGCGCATTAATAATGTATTACCCACTAATATTTTTAATTCACAAACAGCTAACGTTACATACAACAACGTTGGGGTTGATACTGTATTTTTAAAGGTTAACAATGGAATTATTTATGATAGCATTTATTTTTTAGTGCGTGTAAATGCTTTTCCTTTAGCCCCAGTTATTAGTGCTAATGGTAGTGTCTCTTTTTGTGATGGAGCAAGTGTAACATTAAAATCTAATCAAAATGGTGTTAATTATCAGTGGTTATTAAATGGAAGTACGATAAATAATGCCACAAAAGATAGTATAAATGCAGGTGTAACAGGTAGCTATTCTCTGGTTACATATTACAATGGCTGCATAAGCCCAACTTCAAATACTATTGTAGTTTCTGTTGCTCCCGCACCAGATGTTTCAATTACAGACACTCGTACAAAATTTAAAAACTGTGGTGCAACATCCAATGCACCTAATTTTTTATTTACTTTAGAAAATACATCATCAACTACAACTAGTAATGTTGCTTATCAAATTAATTGGGGTGATGGTACATCACTATCTAACTACACTTCTTCTTGGGGATTTAATGATACTGCTCAACATTTATATACGAGCGTTGGCTCATTTACATTAACCATTACAGTTACAAGCTCAAACAATTGTATAAAAGTTAAAACCTATAAAGTATTTAATGGAACTAATCCTGCATTAGGAATTAGCAATCCTGGATCAACAAATGGTTGTGCACCGCAAACATTTTCTTATGTTTTGTCTGATACTACAAAATCAAATACACCATCAACTTTTTATTATTTTAGTTTTAATGATGGCACTGCTTCTCAAACTTATACGCAAGCAAATTTACCCAATCAAATTGTCCATACTTTTACACAATCACCGTGTTCACGTATTCCTAAATTAGATGCGTTTCAATTATTTGCTTATGCACAAAATGTGTGCGATTCTACAGGTCTAATTATTACCGCAGCGCGTATTTCAGAGAAGCCAACAGCTGATTTTATTATTGCGCCTGATGATACAATTTGTGTGAATAAACCTATCGCTATTAAGAATGCATCTTTTGGTGGAGTAGCAAATGTTAATGGGGCTAAACTATGCGATACAACAGTGGCATTAAACTGGAAAATTAGCCCAGGAGTGCAAGGGGTAGATTGGATAACAACACCAAATTATCATCCTACAAGTTTTTCTACCGACTCGTTTAATGTTACATTTTTAAAACCGGGTTTATACTTTGTAAGATTAGCAATTAGACATTCAGATATTGCTTTAAATAATTTGGCAGATTGTAATGTTGATACCATTACAAAAACCATTTGTGTAAACCCAATATCAAACCCAACTTTTATTTTAAATAAAGATTCTGGCTGCGGACCATTAGCAATTACTACCAATAATACATCTAACACATTAAACAGTTGCGGACCTAAAAAATATCTTTGGCGTGTGGTATTTAATGGCTCAGTTTGTATACCTGATTCGGGCAGTTGGAGTTATACTGATAATACCGACTCAACAAACGTCAATCCTAAATTTTTGTTCAATAATACCGGCAGTTATGGCTTAACATTAACGGTTATTAGCCCTTGCGACACAGTTACTAGTGCAGTAAAAAATATTTATGTTATAGGTAAACCACAAGCAGTTTTAGTAAGTGTTCCTGATTTTTGTAATACGGCAGTTATAAATCCGTCTACTAATCCTGCTATCCCAAACAATTGTTATTCGAGCAATGCATTAACTTATAGTTGGAGTTTTCCTGGTGCAGTTACAGATACATCAATACTTGCAAATCCAGCGGTTGCATATAATACTCCAGGTAATTATATTTATACCGCAAGCATTGGTAATAATTGTGGTGCTGCAATTTTAGCTGATACATTTACCGTACATCCTTTGCCTTTTAAAATTAATGTTATTGGAGGTGGACAGTTTTGTATTGGTAGTTCTGGTGTTTTTGTGGGTATTGATTCGAGTATCATTGGAACGAAATATAGTTTGGTGCATAATGGTGATTCTATTATCGGTAGCAAAATGGGTAATGGTGATTCGTTAAGTTTTGGCAAACAAGCTTTGGCAGGTAGTTATAAAGTTGTAGCCCTTAACACACTTTTAACTCCTAATTGTATAGATACTATGAATGGTTTTGCTGTGGTTGTAGTAAATGCTATTCCGTTAAAACCTATTATAAATGATACAACTATTTGTGCAGGAAATAAAGCTGTTTTAAAAGCAAATTCAACTGGATTAACAAGTTGGTATGAATCATCAAATACCCTTAATCCAATAGATACCGGTTTAACTTATACTACACCAATTTTAACAGTTACTACTAAGTATTACGTCACTACAGAAATAGCAGGCTGTGTAAGTGATTTTGATACAGTTACAGTTTTTGTTAACCCTATACCAACGATAAATACAGTTGGTAATAAACAAATATGTTCGGGACAAAGTACTGCCATAATTGTGGATACTACAGTAACTGGTACAACATACACCTATAGTGCAACTTTAATTAGTGGAAACGTTTCAGGATTTAGTGCTAGCAATGCTGCTAATAATGGATTGCTAAATCAAACCTTAATAAACAACGATACCATATTAGGCTTGGTTAGGTATATTTTAACTCCGCTTGCCAATGGATGTGTAGGTTTAAATGATACAGTTATAGTTCAGGTAAATCCTAATCCTACTATTGCAGCAACGGCTATAGACAGCATTTGTTCTGCTGGTTTAACTGCCATAAAATTAACAACTAATATTGCTGATGTAAGCATTAATTGGAGAGCAACAATTGCTTCGGGATTTGCAAGTGGATATGCTAATGGAATAAATAGCAATGCTAAATTAATTCAACAAAATATAACCAACGACTCGAATATACTTGCACAAATTAGGTACAAAATTTCTGCTACTTTAAATGGATGTTTAAGTGATACGGTAACCACTTTGGTATTTATTAAACCACAACCAAAAACATGGGCGTTTAGCGATTCTATTTGCTCGGGATCGTATACAAATGTTGTGCTAAATAGCAATGTTGCAAATACAAAATATATTTGGCATACGGGAGATGTTGGAGGAATTACAGGAAATAGAGATACCTCATTTTATAATAATGGGCCAATACAACAACGTTTATTTAACAGCACTAACTTTAAACTACCTGTAGTTTATAATATTAGTTCGATGGCTAATAATTGTACTGGCGATACGATACAAAATACCATTACCGTAAAGCCAATTGGATATGTAATTGCGCACAATGATTCTGGTTGTTCGGGTATTATAAAACCAATTGCATTATCAAGCACTTTACCCGGAACAATGTATACTTGGAGTGCTAGTTTATTCGCGGGAAGTGCATCTGGTTTTGTTAATCAAAATGTACCAATAAACGGCCCAATTGCTCAGCCAATTATTAATAATAGCAATAGTTCTGCCACTATAAAATATGTGGTAAGGGCTTTATTAGAAGGATGTGCTGGTGCTGATACTTCAATTTATTACAATGTTAATCCAGTGCCATTAATAAGTGCCTCAAGTGGCAGTATTTGTTCGGGAGATAGTAATTTAATTGCAATAAACTCAACCTTAAATAATACATTATACACATGGACAGTTAGTGGTGGTGTAGCAGGTTCTAGTTCGCAAACCATACCAATACTTGGCCCAATTAAACAAAGATTAACAAATGCAGGCATTGATACCATTCGTGCGGTATATACCATTACACCACATTACCAAGCTTGCTTAGGCGAGCCAATTGTAATTAGTACCCTTGTTAATCCACGACCAACTTCAAATCAAATAATTGGTGAAATATGCGGAGGTACGAGTACTTCTGTTAAGTTAACATCAAACATGCCTAATACACAATTTAGTTGGACAGTAAATGCTCCTGTATCTATAAGTGGTGCGCTATCGCGTGGATTAGGAGATGATACGATAAAACAGACTTTAACAAACAGTGCGTTAGTTAATCAAGAGGCAGTTTATACTGTTACGCCAGAAAAAAATGGTTGTGTTGGAGCAAATGTATTGGTTAAAATTACAGTAAAACCAACACCCCAACTATTTATAAATCCAATAAATCAAACTATTTGTAATAATACAATTGCCAACTT
This sequence comes from Bacteroidia bacterium, assembly GCA_034676125.1. Lineage (GTDB taxonomy): Bacteria > Bacteroidota > Bacteroidia > UKL13-3 > UKL13-3 > UBA6183. The sequence continues at coordinate 2,940 of JAUCCO010000142.1, read as the reverse complement.
AACCCTAACTAGTAATTTGGCAGGTGCAAGCTATAGTTGGTTATCTATAGTTACACCTTTAGCTAGTGTTAAGGGTAATTCAAGTAAGGTAAATTATAACGGCAACATACAAGATACTTTAACAAATTTAAGCATAGGTATTACAAGTGTTAATTATAAAATAGTTGCAAACCTAAATGGTTGTAGCACGCTTGATTCGGTTAACGCATCAGTAAACGTAAACCCAACAATTATGGTTGATGCGGGTAATGATATTGTTGCTTGTAATCAAAATAGTAATATTCAACTTGCAGGCTTTAGTCCTATTGGTGGTAAGTGGATTGGCAATGGAATTACGGATACTTTAGGAGTTTTTAATCCATCACTTGTTGGCATTGGCACACATAGTTTAATATATAGCTATACCGATTATATTAAAGGTTGTACAAATACAGATACCATAAAAGTTAAGGTAAATTCTGCCATACAAGTTAGTGCAGGTGTAGATTATCAAAAATGTTTAAATGATACCTCGTTTTCTTTGGTTGGTTTGCCTGCTGGTGGAACTTGGTATGGTGCTGCAAGGGTTGCTGCAAACGGAAGGTACACGCCTAATGCAACAGCCTCCGATGTGTTGATTTATACATTAGGTAGTGGTAGTTGTAAAACATATGATACAGCTTTGGTTTTTGTAAGGCCTTTGCCATTAGCAGTTGTTGGTAATAATCAAATCATTTGTGCTGGACAAAGCGTTGTTTTAGGAGTTGCTCCAGTTCCCGCGAGTTTTTATTCATGGCATTCAAACCCTGTTGGTGATTCATCAAATTTGTCCAATCCAACATTTACTCCAACGCTAACAACAACATATAAGTTAGTAGAAGAAAATAATTTTGGATGCAAAAAATCAGACTCGGTTATTGTAACGGTATTGCCAACAATAACAAATAACAATATTGGTAACAGTCAATATTTATGTAACAGTGCAACAGCAAATGCATTGCTGGGCCAAACGCCAATTGGGGGAAATGGTACTTATAGTTATCAGTGGCAAGACTCTATATCTGGTGGTGTTTTTAATGATATTGTAGGTGCTACTACATCAGCTTATGCTGTTGGTGTTGTAAGTCAAACCACCGCATATCGCAGGGTAGTTTCTTCTGGTTTGTGTGCCGGTAATCAAGCTTCAATTAGTAATATAGTTAGGGTGATTATTGTCCCAAGCATCTCGAATAATACAATTGGCTCCAATCAAGAGATATGTTTTAGTGAACACGCTGCTACATTAACTAGCACTATTCCTTTGGGTGGATTAGGAGCATATAATTACCGTTGGCAAAAAAGTGTTGATTCAGTAACTTGGACAAACACAAATATTGCTGATACCCTAAGTAATTATAATCCTAATAATATTTTAACTACCACATTTTTTAGAAGGGTTGTAAATTCTTCTGTTTGCAACGCCATTTCAAACGTGGTAAAAATAACTGTATTTCCAGCAATTGGAAATAACACAATTTCGGCAAACCAAACATTATGTAACGGGCAAGTATCAGCTCAACTATTAGGAACAACTCCAACTGGAGGAAAAAATGCAACCTATAATTACCAATGGCAACAAAGTATTGGTGGAGTTATTTGGACAGATATTAATGGTGCAATTGCATCAAATTATTTCCCTGGAATAATTAATAGCACAACAAGTTTTAGAAGAAGGGTAAGCAGTGCACCTTGTAATGATGATTTTGCAAAAGTTAGCAATGTTATTATCATTACAGTTTTACCAGCATTAGCAGGAAATAATATTGGCAACAATCAACTTATATGCAATGCCCAAATTCCAAATAGCATAACCGAGTTAAGCAATGCTTCTGGCGGTAATGGAACCTTTACATACAAATGGCAAGTATCTAACGATTCAATAAATTGGAATGTTACACCAATTATTTCAAATAGCTTTACTTTTAGTAATACCGTTAATCAGTTAACTTATTACAAACGAATTTTGAATTCTGGCAGTTGTACAGATACCTCAAATATTGTTAGTGTAAATGTACTTCCAACAATTATAAATAATACTATAAATCCAGTTAATAATGTGTGCTATGGATTGATGTCTGATAGCATCATAGCATTAACGGCAAGTGCTGGACTTTATACAATTAATTACCAATGGCAAGATAGTAGTGGAGCTGTTGGATGGCAAAATATTACTGGAGGAAGTACAAAGAATTTAGCACCACAAACTTTAATAAAAACTACCAATTACCGAAGAATAGCCAGTACAGCTACCAACCCTGTTTGCCAATCAATTAGTGCACCAATTGCAATTATTGTTAATCCTAAACCTAAAGCAGTTTTAACAACAAAATCGGTTTGTTATGGATATGCTGCTGAATTTGTATCCACCTCAACGGTTCAAAGTGGTTCAATTAATAATCATTTATGGTATTATGGCGATGTAACAATGCCGATTTTAAATACCAACTATAACGAATCGCATCAATATGCAGTTGCTGGAAATTATAATGTATCGGTAGTTGTAACAACATTAGCTGGATGTAAAGACTCCACAACACAATTGGTTACCATTCACCCAAAGCCAAAAGCGGCTTATGCTGTTGCTAATAAATGTATGGGCAATGCTAGTAATTTTGTTTCAACTGCTAGTGTTGCAACTGGCACTTTAGATAGCTTAAAGTGGGAGTATGGTGATGGTACAATAAACAATGGTAAAAACAATTTTAATGTAAATAGAACATACGCTAATTGGGGTAATTTTTCAACCAAGTTAACTGTAACATCTAATAATGGATGTAAAGATTCTGCTGAACTTGTTACAAGAATAAATCCTGTGCCAGTGGCGGAGTTTAGTAGTGATGCGGTTTGTTTTGGACAAACAACTTCTTTGTTTAATGCAAGCAGTATTGCTTTTGGAAATATAAATAGCTACAATTGGTTTTT
>JAUCCO010000141.1:0-8804 GCA_034676125.1 Bacteroidia bacterium | reverse complement strand
GGACTGAAGGACCAGCAAAAGTTAGTATTTATGGCAGGCAAAGAACCCGTTGGGCGCGCGGATTATCACAATTAATGTGGGCTCACAAAAAAACAATATTTAATCCCCGCTACGGTAAACTTGGGCTTATTGTAATGCCTTATAATTTAGTGTTTGAATTATTAGCGCCAATTATAGAAGCAACTGGTATTATTTATTACATCTTAATTATTACAGTTGGCGCTATCAATTGGGAGTATGCTAAAGTTCTTTTGGTTTTTGTATACACCTATGCAATTATGATTAGTACACTTTCTATTTTATGGGATCAATTAACCTATCATACCTATAAATCGTGGAAAGAGATTTTAATTTTATGCGTAACAGCACTTTTTGAAATGATCATCTATCACCCACTAATTGTATTTTATTCACTAAAAGGATATTTCAACTTTTTAGCAAACCGTAAACACAGTTGGGGAAATATGCAGCGCCAAGGATTTGGACAAGCTGGTAGAACAACAAAGGTGATAACAGCTAATCAATAAATATAAATGGGAGATAACGAAACATTTTGGCAAACAATAACCTATTTCTACGAAAACTCTGTTTTTGTATTTGGTGTTTCAATGCTATTGGTTTATGGTATTTTAGCCATATTATCATTTATTGGTGTACGTAAGTTTATAGGAGCCGAAAAATATATTGATTATGATAAAATTGTAGAGTCATTGCATGCTCCAGGTATATCAGTAATTGCACCCGCATTTAATGAGAGTGTAACCATTATTACCAATGTGCGTTCTTTATTAACCCTAAACTATCCCAAATTTGAAGTTATCATTATAAATGACGGAAGTACTGATGATACTTTAGAAAAAATGATTGAAGAATTTTCGTTGGTTGAAGTAGATTTTGCTTATAGCGAAAAACTATTTTCAATGCCTGTAAAACGTATTTTCAAATCAACTGATAAAGCCTTTGATAAGTTAATAGTAGTAGATAAAGTTAATGGAAAAAGTAAAGCAGATGCTTCAAATGCAGGTGTAAACTGTTCTGCGTTTCCCTACTTTTTATGTACGGATGTTGATTGTATTTTAGAAAAAGATACCTTACTAAAAATGATAAAACCATTTTTAGATGAGGAAGAAAAGAAAATAAAAGAAGTGGGAACTGCATGTGTAGAATGCGGCTACATACACATTACAGAAGAATATAAGCGTGTAATTGCTACAGGTGCTACTTTACGAATTGTAAACTCATGCGATGTAGACTCTGGTGTAATTACAAGAGTGCGCCCTCCAAAAGCATTAATACCTAGGTTTCAGGAAATGGAATACATTAGGGCTTATGTGCTTGGCAAAATGGGCTGGAGTATGATAAATAGCGTTCCAAATGTTTCTGGAGGTTTGGGTATGTTTGATAAAGAAATTTCTATTCAAGCAGGAGGATACGATGGTAAATCGTTTGCCGAGGATATGGATATGGTTACTCGTATGTGTGCTTACATGCGAAACAATGATAAAAAATATTTAATTAAATATATACCAACTACACAATGTTGGACTGAAGGACCACCAAACTTAAAAGTATTTAGCAGACAGCGTACCCGTTGGGGCCGAGGATTGTTTGAAATAATGGTAATACACCGCAAAATTTTATTCAACCCTAAATATGGTAGGTTAGGATTAATAGTATTTCCTTACACCTTTTTATTTGAGTTTTTAGCACCAATTGTTGAGGCAACAGGTATTTTATATTATATCTACATTATTTCTACTGGGCAAATTAACTGGCCATTTGCTAAAATACTAATCATATTTGTTTACTTCTATTCCGTAATGATTACTACCCTAGCCATTTTATGGGATCAAATTACATTTAGACACTATAAAAATTGGGGTGAAGTATTAGGATTATGTTTAATGGCATTTTTAGAACCTATTATTTACCATCCTATGATTGTATTTTTTGCACTACGTGGATACTTTAACTTTATTACAGGTAAAAAGCATAGCTGGGGTAATATGCAGCGCCAAGGATTTGGCAAAAAAACTAAAGCTATTAAACCTACAACACCCCAAACAGTATAAAGGAATGATTAAATTTTTAAACCATGCAATTTTTATGATTCGTGCAGTTGCCATAAAATCAATAATAATAGGATTTTTATGCGCTATTACACAAGTAGCCTCAGCACAAATGCCTTGGTCAAAAAAAGGATTATCAGCTGATGATTACCTTGAATTGGTGACTCAAAAAATTAAAGAAAAAAATTATAAAAAAGCGATTGACTTAAGTTACGAAGGCTTAAACAACCGACCTGATTACATTGACCTACACTTTATGCAAGGTAGGGCATTTATGCTTTATGGGAATTTAGATAGTGCACGTATAAAATTTAAATATGTAATGACGAGGTCGCCTAGATATCGTGAAACTTATTTATTAGCCACTAACCTGGAGATACAAGATGACAATAAAGAAGAAGCAAATTGTGTAATAAATGATGGGTTATACTACTTCCCTTTTGAGCGCGATTTTATGATTAAAAAGCTGGAGGTATTAGACTTTAATAATGATTACAAGCAAGCAGAAGAATATGCAGACAAGCTAATAAGCGTGCATTACAATGATAGTATTGCAATGGAATATTATTATGGCTACAAACTAGAAAAAGCTCGCTATTTTACCAAGTTAGGAAATTACCGTAAAGCCAGAGAATATTATGAAGCCGTTTTGATGCAAGATCCAACTAATAAGGATGCTTCAGAGGGCGTATATAACATCGAAATAAAGCGAGGTAGTTACCAAATGGTAATGGAGCAAATAAATGCTGAGCTTGCTAAAAACCCAACTTCTTACGAGTTTTTAACTAAAAAAGTAATCATTTTAAGTGATCAATATAAATATTCGGAAGCATTACAAGTTGCTGAAATTTTAATAAAAAATCATCCGGGCGACTCTAGGGCTTTGATACTTTACAATGAAACGCTAATGGCTACAGGAAGATTCTATATGAAAGAGGATCCTTACTTGGTTTTTTTAGGCATATTAGAAAAAAGACCAACAGATAAAGAAGCATTAAATTATGTGATAAATTTAGCTACTTCACGTGGTTTATATACCGAAGCATTAGCATATGAGAACAAGGGGTTACAAGCCTATCCAAATGATGTAGAGTTACTTCAAAAACGTGTTGGAACTTTAGTTGTATTGCAACGATATAGCGATGCTGCAAATACTTCTCAAAGGTTATACAGAATGTCACCAAACAATCCTAATTATCGCGAAATGGTAATTGAAAATAATATGTTAAGTGGCCGACAAAACATGAGGCAATTAGAGTATGATAGTGCCTTAGTTAATTTTAATAATATATTAGTTGTTCAACCCAATAATTATGATGCTATTGCCTACTCTGCTGATGTGCTTGCAAAGCAAAAAAAATATGACGAATCGCTTGAAAGATTAGACAGAGGCTTAGCCAATAACCCAGATGATGAAAGACTATTGTTTAAGAGGGCAGTGATTTTACAAGATGCTGGAATATATGATTTAGCAGCTCAACAAGCATTAGCATTAAACAATCAATACCCAAAAGAAAAACGATACGAAGATTTAGTAGTTGATATTAAAACGGTGTATGCAAAAAATTTAATGGCGCTTGATGATTATGATGGTGCAAGAGAAGAGTATAGAACCATCTTAGTATATCAGCCCAAAAATATGGATGCCTTAAATGGTATGATTAATTTAGAAAGCGGAAGCCAAAGGTATGATAGTGCACTTTATTACGCTGATTTAGCTTTACTAAATTATCCTGATAACCGCGATTTCTTGTTAAAAAAAGCATCTGTACTACAATCTCAAAAAAACTATATTGACGCCTATTACATTACGGGTTATTTAATGGATAAATATCCTTACAACAGTAAAATTAAAGCTACACATATTGAGTTATTATTAGCAAGCGGAAATGATTTTAACAAAAAACAAGATTACAACAACGCCTTTACCGAGTTCCAAAAAGTATTAGCAATAAACCCAAGAGATAGTAATGCATTAAATTATGCAACAAATATTTTAATGGAGCGTAACTCAACCGACTCGGCATTAAACATGGTTAACAAAGCATTGTATTATTATCCAGCTAACGAAACTTTTACTTTTAAACGAGCTTTAATTTTAGAGCAACAAAAAGATTATGTGCGGGCTTCGCAAGTAGCAGATAGTTTAGTATTAATTAACCCCAGCTTACGCAATATTGATTTTGCAGATGCACTAAAAGCACGGGCACTAAAAAACCAATTGGGGTTAATGTTTTTATACACCACGTTTGATTCGGCAGGAACAGTTTCTCGAGCTAACATTGCAACCTTACAGTATAGCAGATTTACCCCTTGGGGAAGCTACACTGGCAGATTAAATATGGCTGGCCGTGCAATTGGCACAGGTTTACAAGTAGAGTTAGACCTTAGTGTAAACCATACCAAAAAATGGAATTCATTTGCAACTGGTGGCTTATCAAATGATATTGTTTTTCCTAGTCTTAGGTTAGGTTATACATTAAGCTACAACTACAAAAAAACACATACACTTGAAGCTGGTTTACGTTATTTAAGATTTAATAGATTAGGCTTAGATTTAATATCGGGTGTTTTAGGAGTTACCAGATATTACGATGATTTTTGGGGTACAATAAGATACTATCCAATGTTTCAAGGAACCCAAATATATCACACCGTAACCTTCTCGGGAAGAACATATTTAACACCAGCAACTGAATATGTAAGTGCAGGAATTGGAATAGGAAATTCGCCAGATGAATTTAGTAGAAACTTTGTAATTATTAGCAACCTAAGAGTAAAAACATATAGTTTTAACATGGGTTACACAAAAATATATCGTTATCGCAATACATTTTCAGTTACTGGAACATGGTATAATCAAGAGTTGTTAAGTGGGTATTACCGCAACCAGTATGATATTTTCTTTATGTTCTTGCGTAAGTTTTAAATATGTATTTAATGAAAAACCTAACTTTACTAATACTGCTAATTTTAAGCACCTCATGTAATTGGGCAAGTGATTTTCCGGTTGTAATTAATAAACAAACTGAATACGCAATTATAATACCGGCCAAAAACAATGCACATGAAGCTAAAGCTGCAATAGCACTACAAAAGTATATTAACCTATCATTGGGCGTTTCCATGTTAGTGGTGAACGAAAACAATTGGAAAAATAAACCAGGTTTTTTTATAGGAAATACCATCAAATCAAAATCATTTACCATACCTAAAATTAATGGTGAAGGATATTTTTTTGCATCAAACCAAAAAGATGTGGTAATAGTTGGCGGCAGTGGTAAAGGTGTATTATATGGTGCTTATGCTTTTTTAGAAAAATATTTGGTGGGTAAAAAACTAGCAGAAGATATTGGCCAGGTTATTGAACTAAAACAATGGGAATTACCTGCGTATTTTTCGGAGACTTACGCTCCAACTTTTGTCTACAGACAAACGTATTATCCGCAAAGTAACGACCAAGAATACCTTGATTGGCATGGGTTGCACAAGTTTGAAGATTTATGGGGAATATGGGGACATTCTTATTTTAAATTAGTTAGCCCGAAGTTATATTTTAAATCAAACCCCGAATATTTTGCATTTGAAAATGGCCAACGAAAAGCCACACAATTATGCATGACCAATGATGAAGTAGTTAAGGTGATGATTAACGCATTAAAATTAAAAATGGCCGATAATCCCGATGCTGTTTATTGGAGTATTAGTGCAGAGGATGATATTGGTTATTGCCAATGCGATAACTGTAAAAAGATAATTGATGAAGAAGGCGGCCCAACAGGACCACACCTACAATTTGTAAATAGGATTGCAAAAGCATTTCCTGATAAAATATTTACAACCTTGGCATATACCTATACCATGCGCGCACCTTTAAAAACTAAGCCACTACCAAATGTATATGTTATGCTTAGCACGATAGATGCCTATAGAACAAATCCAATAGAAACAGAACCAACAGCAGCAAGTTTTAGAAAAGCATTAACCAATTGGGAAGCATTAACCAACAATATTTTTGTTTGGGATTACACCACACAGTTTACAAATTATCTTGCCCCGTTACCCGACATTTTAAACTTGGCCACCAACATTAAATATTTTGCCAACCACAATGTAAAAGGTGTTTTTAGCCAAGGTAGTGGTGATGGATATGGAGAATTTGCCGAACTTAAAAGTTATATTACAGCTAAATTACTATGGAACCCAACTTTAAATGGTGACGAATTAATTACTACATTTTGCAAAGATTATTACAAAGGTGCTGGAAAATATATTGAAGAATACCTTCGATTATTGCATACCGAATCTAGAAATAGTAAGCGTAATATTGATATTTATGGTAACCCAGTAAATGAATACAACAGTTACTTAACTCCTGAATTAATGGATAAATACTCAACACTTTTTGACATGGCAGAAGGTGCTGTTGAGGAAAATAAAAAAGTACTAACAAGGGTTGCCCGATTAAGGTTAACACTAGACTATGTGGTTTTACAGCAAGCAAGAATGTATGGCACATCAAAATACGGCTACTTAGTTAAAAATGAAAATACCGAACGTTTTGAAGTTGATAACAAAACCGTTAATCGAGTAAATAAGTTTGTTGAAATGTGCATTAAAAATAATGTAACCGAAATAAGCGAAGGCGGATACAACCCAGAACAATACAAAGCAGAGTGGCAAGGTATTTTTGCAAAAGGATGGAAAGCTAATTTAGCAAAAGGTTCATTAGTTAAATTAAAATATCCGTTTGCCGAAGATTATCCTGCACTAAAAGAACCTACATTAACAGATGAGGTTTATGGCACAAAAGATTTTAGCTACAATTGGTTATGTTTTTATGGTGATGATATGGATGTTACTATTGATATGAAAACTGCAAAAAAAGTAAGCAGTATCAGTATTAATTTTTTAGACGACCCCAGACATTGGATTTTTTCACCACAAGATATTGAAGTAAGTGTTTCTGCTGATGGTGTAAAATACACACCAGTTAAATTAAACAAATCGTATGATTTTAAAATGGCAATGGATGAACATTATCAGGCAGCGCCAATAAATTTTATTTTTAATACCCATATTAATCCTGTTAGATATATTCATGTAAAGGCTACTAATTGGCCATCTATACCAAATTGGCGTTTTAGGGCAAACCGCAAAAGCATGATTGCTTGTGATGAAATATTGGTGAACTAAGGGGTATTGTCAAATAAAAAATACAATAGTTTTTTAACTGAATAGTAAGTTAATTGTATATTTGTAGCCGCAAATGTTTGTCAAATACAAAAACATTCACAGTTATATTTCTACAAAAGCACTTTTAATACCTATTAGTTGCTTAGTATTATTACTTTATTTTTCGTTTAATGGCTATGCTAGTCAAACACTTGGAGACGGCAGTACTTTATTCCAGCAAAACAAAACCTATACCTTTCAAACCAGTAACCCTGATGATACTATTTTTGTAACAGGATATGTTAAAGATGAAAAGGTTGAAGAGTTAAATGACCAGCATGAAAATGAAGATTATCATGCAATTGACATTACCAAAGTACATAGAAACACAATATATTTAAGTGAAATTCTTCACAAAATTACTTATTACAATTTAAGTACTTCATACAAAAACAGAGTAGGAACTCCCCTATTCCTACTTCACCAATCTTGGCAAGGATATTTATCCTAAATTATTACTAATACCTTTATTACACCGCTATTAAGTAAAGCTTAAAAGCATTTTATTTTGCTGTTCAAGTATTGTACTTGTCGGCCCCCATTTTATCTATTATAAAAAACAATAATGAAACAATTAACAATTGTAGCAAGCTTATGCATTGTACTTTTAGCAATGAGCTGCAACCAAGCGCACCACGAAGAAAGCGAAGAGTCAACTTATATAGTTACAACTCCACTTACCAAAGACACTTTAATATATAAAGAGTATGTATGCCAAATACATGCGATAAATCACATTGAAGTACGCTCGCAAGAAAGAGGCTACTTACAAGAGATTTTTGTAGATGAAGGTCAATCTATAAAAAAGGGACAACTCATGTTTCAAATTATGCCCATTATTTATCAGGCAGAAAAAGAAAAAGCTATGGCAAATGTAAATTTTGCAGAAATAGAATATTTAACTACTAAAAATTTAGCAGACAGCCATATTGTTTCAAAAAACGAATTGGCTTTAGCAAAAGCAAAACTTGATAAAGAGAAGGCAGAACTATCACTAGCTAATGCCCACCTGGCTTTTACCCAAATTAGGGCTCCATTTGATGGCATTATGGATAAGTTTTATGAACGTAAGGGTAGCTTAATTGACGAGGGCGCACTATTAACAATGTTATCAGACAATAGTAAAATGTGGGTGTATTTTAATGTACCCGAAGCCGAGTATTTAAACTTTATAACCGATCCTCAAAGAGATAACAGAAAACAAGTTAAATTAATGATGGCTAACAATGCTTTATATCCATTAAATGGTGTAGTGGAAACAATAGAAGCCGACTTTAATAACGAAAATGGAAACATAGCATTTAGGGCAACTTTTGCCAACCCAAAAAGAATTTTACGACATGGCGAAACAGGAAATATTTTAATGCCAGTGGCTGTAAAAAATGCCTTATTAATTCCACAAAAAGCAACATTTGAGATACTTGATAAAAAATATGTTTTTGTAGTAGATAAAGACAACGTAGTTAAAACAAGAAACATTACAGTTGGGCTTGAAATACC
>JAUCCO010000140.1:0-8935 GCA_034676125.1 Bacteroidia bacterium | reverse complement strand
ACTTTTCACTGTTTCGTTTATGGTTTCAGATAATATTTTTGATATAATGGTTTGTTCTTGATCACCATTAATTTCTTTACGATTGGAGTAAATGTAAATGCTTTCACCAAGCTCATCATATTTGATGGTGTCAACATCCCATTTTGAAGTTGTTATTTGTTGTTCGTTAGAAGTATTAAAACAACTGCTTATTAACAATATAATTAATAAGCTCATCATCTTGTATTGACGTATCATTTTTGTAATAATTTTATAATTTAAAGGCTACTCTTAAAACTTCATTTCTTAAATTGATTTTATTACGATCAAACCAACCAAAATTAGCATATAGGAGTTGGTTTTTAATGCAATATATAAAAATCCATTAAATTCCCAGCCACTCTTTAGCCGTATTAGTTAGTATTTGAACTTTTTGTTCGGTGGTTAAATCCTTCATCAATTCAATGTATTTTCCATGTTCTAAATCTCCAAGCGGAAAAGGAAAATCGCTACCCAAAGCAATACGTTCTGCTCCAAATAACTTTAAGTTGTAGCGCAAAGCTTCTTCATCATGCACCAAACTATCAATATAAAATTTCTTTACATATTCGTATGGGTCGGCTACGGTGTTTATGTTACATAAATCAGGGCGAGCGTGGTAACCATGAGAAACACGCCCAATGGTATGCGGAAAACATCCACCGCCATGCGCAAACATTACCCTAAGTTTTGGGAATTTATCAAACACACCACCAAAAATCATACTGCAAATGGCACGCGAAGTTTCAGCAGGCATACCCACTAACCAAGGCAACCAATATTTTTGCATTTTATCTTTACCCATCATATCCCAAGGATGCACAAAAATGCACATGCCTAATTTTTCGGCAGCAGCATAAAACGGAAAAAACCGTTCGTCATCTAAGTTATAATCTAAAATGTTGGTAGCAATTTCAACACCGGGTAAGTTTAACTCATATTTACAACGCGTAAGTTCCTCTACAGCTAAATTTACATCTTGCATAGGCAGTGTGCCAAGGCCAACAAATCGGGTAGGATAGTCGCTTTGTATTTGTGCCAAGTGGTTATTAATATATTGGCTCCACTCGTGCGTATGTTCTGGCTTTGCCCAATAATAAAACAAAACCGGAATAGTAGATAAGGCCATCAACTGCACATCATGTTTATCCATGTGCTCTATAATTGCTTTTGGATCCCAACACATATCATCAATTGCCCTAAAAAAACTGCCATCACCCTTCATCATATTTGCTCTGCCAGGTTGGTAATGGTCTAGGTAAATAAACTCATCGCCATATCCGTAACGTTGCTTTAGGTTAGGAATATGTTCGGGCATAATGTGTGCATGAACGTCAATTTTATATGGACCAGGTGTTGTCATGATACGTGTGTTGAATGAATGCGCAAAATAAGGTGTTTGGGTTGAAATACTAAAGGATTAAAACTACGGTTTAAAAACTATCAGAGATGCATCAAATACTCATAGCCTTGGCATTTGATGGTATGACGCATCAAGTTATAATAGATGTAATTATTACTTGTTTGTTTTTTCATTTGACAAAAGTGTTTTATCCAACTCAAGTTTCTGATTATCATTTAAACTTCTTATTAGTTGATGAACGATAGTGTCATTATTTTTTAGGAGTTGTGTTATGTGTGCCACGATATCATATGTGCCTTCTTCTTGCAATATAACAAAGGCGCAAGTTCTAAGAATTGGGTCGAAATGATGAACTAGAATCTGTTCAACTTGCTGTTTATTGCAGTGTTTTTTTAACTCACTTTTAAACATTGCTTGTTTTTTCCTCAAATCATCTGCCAAGCCACTTCGTTCCACAAACTCATCATCTTCAAAAACCCACGCATATTGTTCGTAAGAAAGATTAAAAGAGTAAAATGCAGTGTTTCCCGTATTAAATTTAAATATCAATTGTAAAGCACTATCGTTTAAAATTTCATAAAGTGCTCTTAAAGAATCTAAGTTCGATGTATATTTATAATCAAGCACACCTCCAGCTAAATAAATTAAAGCTGCATTGTTTTTAAATTTAAGTGCTGACTCTTTTAAAATAGTGATATCAAACGAGTCTTTAAGGCAAGCTGATAAGTCTATAGCCGAGTAAGTGCAAGTTAACGGATGATTGGTTTTAAAAATATAATTAGTAAAGCCGGTGTCAATTTCAGATGTTCCTCCCATTTCTTCACAAAAAATACGATCATCTGAACTTTCATACATAAAATCGCCAACCATCATTCTACTTTTATCACCTATTAAATGTAACCTACCAAACAATACTTTAATGCTAGTAGTGTCGAGCAAATGATGTTTGATAATTTGCTTGTTGAATGGATCATATGCTGCCATGATAGACAAACTCCTTACTATAGGATTAGGGTGATTGGAAAGTATAATTAGTTTTTCGATAGGAGTAGTTTCTATTAATTGTTCTACCAACTCTGTTTGGTAAATTAATTGTTTATAGTATTCAGATTTATAATATCTGGGTGGTATCTCATCGCTGTATCCACTGTATCTGCTGAATCCTTCTTCCTTAGAATATAAATCTATAACCGTATATTCCCTACCAGACATTGCCAGTTTCTCCAGTTTATTGATGTCGTCAATAACGTTTAACGAGCTATTGCTAAACTGTTTTGCCGCAATACTCCATTCATGTAGAGTCATGGGTATATATGAATCGCTTGATGCAGTGTAAGCTGTTGATGAAATAATGGGGTTTTGGCTCTGATTGATATGTGCATTAGTTATTGAATCACGCAAAAGTTTAGACGTACTATTCTGTTCATCATACATAATGGTAAACAATGAATCATAATCTAAAAACAGGTTTGAAAAGTAAGGATAGGTGAGATAGGATAACCGGCTACTATTTTGATAAATACTTAACCAATTGGAATAGCTATTTTGTTGTGTTAACGTAAGTTTACTTGCTGATTGATTTTCAAAAATACTACTGATAATATTTTTAGCTTTTAGCTTGTTAGCTGTAGTTGAATAACAAAGTAGAAGATTTAAAAGCGCATGTACATTTTTCTCATTTTTAACTTTTAACTGATGCTGGAGTTCGTTTTTTAGTAAGGGTAAAAAATAATCGACTGGATAAAGATTAACCAAAGCGATAATTTCATTTAAATCTCTTTTAAGGTAAAAATGAAACTGTCTTTTTACGTATGGCAAAAAGTGTGGGTGTTTAAATTTATTAACGGCATATAAGTTTAGTGTAAAAGGTAACTCGCCTTTTTTTGCTTTTTGTTTGTGATTAATAAAAATAGCTGTATCGGCAATGTTTTTATATTCAGCAAGCTTGGTTTGGGCTTCAAAACGAATAATTGCATTAGGGTGGGTTTTGGCATAAGTTAAAAGTTGTGCTCTAAATTGTTTTTTAACCGGCCTAGACTGTATTGCATAAACTAAACTCTTTAATTGAAATGGTGAATAAAACACCAAGCTATCAACTATTTCTTTTTGTTGAGTGTTTCCATTATGCGAAATCCAATAGGCCAATAAATCAATTTGATTTGCGGGGTTTACATCTGTTGTCTCGTCATTTACTTCGTTAATAGTTAAGGTTGATAGGCGATTTACAAACTCCGGAATGGGGTTAAATGAGCTATCTTTTAATAACAAATAAAAAACACAACACTTTACTGTAACACTTGGATGTCGGAGTAGGCTAATTAATTCGTTCCTACTGCAATGTTTGGCTAGTTTATCAATGAATTTGGCATTATACTTATAGAAAACAAGGTTGATAGATTCTAAGTCTTGCTCTCTATCTTTCCAAAAATTGCATTCGTTTTCATCTGCGCCATCTGTAAAGTACTCGAACAAGTGTACAATAGCAGAATCATTCAGGTTTTTGTAGATGGATTTGTAAACTTCAAGGTTCTTGCTCACATCACTTTTATAAAAAGTGATGAGTTTTAAAGCAAAATCACGGTTTGGTAATTTACTTTTTTCTAAAAATAGGCTTAACTCTAATAACCTTGTTTCACCATAAAAGTATGCGTGTTCATTTTTACCTCCGTATTTAATATATTCAATAAACCTTTGTCGGAAGTATGGAAAAATCAATGGTTGATCACCTTCGGTGTCTGCAATTTGGTCTATTAGGTTCCGTAATTTGTCACTGTATGCAGCATCGAATGTTTTCGAACTATTATCAATAAACAATGTATTATTGTTTGTAGGGAAGTAGAGATTGCAGAGTATTAAATCAGCTAAATTTTTAGAATAATAAGAGTCGTGATCATAATTGATTAATACACTTTCGGTATCCGTTAAATGATTTGAAATGGCAGTGAATAAATCTGTTGTGTCCTTAAATAAAAGGGCGCTAATCGCGTAAAGCCTAACTACAGCTTTAGGATGATTTATTAAAACGTTTATTTTAGATTTAGGGCAATTTGTTAAAATGTGATTGAATAGTGAACCTTGTATTTCCCCAAGAGAGTTTTTTTTATAAAACCCAGAAATGTCTATTTGGCGTTCAGTTATTGTGTTTAATGAAGATATACTATCAATTACTGTTAAAAGGCTATCACTAAACCATTTCTTCGCCTCGTTCCATTCACTTGCGGTCATAGGTTTGTAGGGCTGTACTTGTTGGGCACGCGCAACAGTTACTTGGATGGTAATGCCAAGTATTAGTAGAAGTATGTAACGTAGTTTTGACATGGTTTTAATGTTTATACAATAAATTAAATCAATATACTTAAAAC
This sequence comes from Bacteroidia bacterium, assembly GCA_034676125.1. Classification (GTDB taxonomy): domain Bacteria; phylum Bacteroidota; class Bacteroidia; order UKL13-3; family UKL13-3; genus UBA6183. The sequence goes on along the minus strand of JAUCCO010000140.1, from coordinate 4,192 downwards.
CTCTGTAGTAATGCTATCCATTTTAGAAAATGCAAACCATTTTTTACCTAAATCTTTTAATGAAGCGCCAATGTGGTACAATTCTTTTTGGTCTATAATCAAAAAACGATCATGGCTATCGTTAAAGTATTTTACTTCTACAATTGGGTATTGGCTATTGTGTTTATCAAGGTCTAATTGCAACTGTTTGCTTATGTTTTTGGTGTAAATAGTAGCAGTTACTTTTTTGTTGCGTTTAGCAAGTATGGTGAGCACGGTTTCGTCTACATAATTATCTATCAGAATGATGTTGCTTTTAGCTCTTTTGATAATATCGGCAACAAACACATACGCATCAAAAATTTGTCCATCGAAGAAGATGCCTTTATCGGGTTCAGGTTTTCCGGCTTCTAATGCTTTAAAGATTTGGTCTATCTTTTCATCGGTTTTCAGTTGTTTCAACTCCACTTGGTCGAGGCGTTGAAATACAGAAGCATTGTTTAATAAAAACTTACGCATGGCAACAAAAGCCTGCATAATTTGAATGCTGGCAGTAATTGCTCTATCTGTATTAAGCACTGCGGAAAGCATGGCCACTCCTTGTTCTGTGAATACATAGGGAAGATATTTTCTATGCTGACCTCGAGTTGTTTTATGGTTTAAGGTGCCAATTTGGAACCTTATACGATTCCATTCTTCCTCGGTTAATTGAAACATAAAAGATTCCGGAAATCGGAACTCGTTTCTTTTAACAGCTCTGTTTATAAACTTAGTTTCGGTCTCGTAAAGTTCTGCCAAATCACTATCAAGCATAACTTGTGTAGATCTTACATCAAAAATTCTTGACGCAATTATTTCGTGGGTTAATTGTTTCATGGAAAAATGAAAATAGTTTGATGTAAATTTAATTTATATCTACCAAAAACAAAAACAGCCCGCAACATTAGTTACGAGCTGTTTATATGCTATGTTTTCTATTTTTAAAACGAACGGTGGTTCGCTGTTTTATGCAATTCTTCGGGTGATAACGATTTAAAATACTCGTAGGTTATTTTTAAACCATCAGCACGACTAACTTTTGGTGCCCAACCCAAAATTTCTGTAGCTTTAGTAATATCTGGTCTGCGTTGTTTTGGGTCGTCTGTTGGTAATGGTTTTGATACTAACTTCTGGGTTGTACCTGTAAGTTTTATAATCTCTTCACCAAATTCTTTAATAGTAATTTCATCGGGGTTACCAATGTTTACCGGGTAAGGATAATCACTTAATAATAAACGATAAATTCCTTCAACTAAATCATCAACATAACAAAACGAACGTGTTTGAGAGCCATCACCAAACATGGTTAAATCTTCGCCACGCAAAGCTTGTCCAATAAAAGCTGGCAATACACGTCCATCATTTAATCGCATACGTGGGCCATAAGTATTAAATATACGTACAATACGTGTTTCTAAACCATGATAAGTATGATAGGCCATGGTCATTGCTTCCTGAAAACGTTTGGCTTCATCGTACACACCACGCGGACCAACAGGGTTTACATTGCCCCAATACTCTTCTGGTTGTGGATGTACAGTTGGATCTCCGTATACTTCGCTGGTTGAGGCAATTAATACACGCGCATTTTTTACACGCGCTAATCCTAAACAATTGTGTATACCCAACGAACCAACTTTTAAGGTTTGAATAGGTATTTTTAAATAATCAATAGGACTTGCAGGTGAAGCAAAATGTAGGATGTAATCTATCTTACCGGGAACATGAATAAACTTGCTTACATCATGGTGGTAAAATTCAAATTCTTTTAGCTTAAAAAGGTGTTCAATATTTTTTAAATCACCCGTAATAAGGTTATCCATCGCCACAACATTGTAGCCTTCTTTTATAAATCTATCGCACAAATGCGAACCCAAAAAGCCCGCTGCACCAGTAATTAAAACACGTTTTTTATCAGCCATTATTTTTTTTATTAATCAAAAGCAGTAAAATTAAGAATTAAGAATTACATTTCTAAATCCGAAATCCGAAGCACTAAATTAGCTCCGCTGAACTTCGTTTCGAAAGGAGAGGTTTATCTTTCATTGTTAAGTTTCTTTTTCAACTCAAAACTCAATTCTTCCTCAACTTCAGCATTCAATATTCAGCATTCATAATTCAATATTTTCTTTCTTCCTTTCTCCCTTTTCAAATTTTGGATTTCGAATTTTCCTCTCTTACTTCTTATTTATCCCAATACAATAGTATTCAAACCCAAGTTCTTTCATCTCGTCAAGATCGTAGATATTACGGCCATCAAAAATGGTTTTTTGTTTAAGTAATTTGCCTATTACATTAAAGTTTGGCGAACGAAACTCCGGCCATTCTGTAGCAATTACCAATGCATCTGCATCAATCAAAGTATCATAAGGGTCTTTGCAATAGTTAATGGTTTCGCCAAGTGTTTTCTTGGCTTCGTGCATGGCCACTGGGTCGTATGCTTTTACATTTGCACCTGCTTGTAATAATTTTTCAATAATAACCAACGAAGGCGCTTCACGCATATCATCAGTTTTAGGTTTAAAAGATAAACCCCAAAAGCCAAAAGTTTTACCTTTTAATTGGCCATTAAAGTGTTTAGCAATTTTATTAAAAAGTACCAATTTCTGGTCGTCATTTACATCTTCTACGGCTTGTAAAATACGCAAATTGTGGCCATATTCTTTAGCTGTATTCACCAAAGCTTTTACATCTTTAGGAAAACAAGATCCGCCATAACCAATACCTGGGTAAATAAATTTATGTCCAATACGTGGGTCGCTACCAATGCCCTTACGCACCCAATTTACATCAGCACCCACCAGTTCGCACAAATTAGCTATATCATTCATAAAACTAATTTTGGTGGCAAGCATTGCATTAGCTGCATATTTTGTCATTTCGGCACTAGGTATATCCATAAAAATTATGGGATGCCCATTTAATAAAAAGGGCTTGTAAAGTTTGCGCATAATATCTTCGGCAGCTTTACTTTCAATACCTACAACAATTCTATCTGGTTTTAAAAAATCATCAACAGCCGCACCCTCTTTTAAAAACTCAGGGTTACTGGCCACATCAAAATTTATATCAACACCACGCAATGCAAGTGCCTTTTTTACTTCGGCTTTTACCTTATGCGAAGTACCAACAGGAACAGTGCTTTTTGTAACAATTACACCATAATCATTCATGTGCTGACCAATTTCGTTGGCCACACCAAGTACATATTTTAAATCGGCACTGCCATCTTCTCCCGGAGGAGTTCCAACAGCAATAAATGCCACATCAGCATCCTTAATGCTTTCGGCTAAACTTGTGCTAAATACTAACCTTCCGGCTTCGCTGTTTCTGGTTACCAATTCTTCTAATCCTGGTTCGTAAATGGGTAAAATACCCTTTCTTAGGTTTTCAATTTTGTTAATATCAATATCAACACAAACCACATCAATGCCCACTTCGGCAAAACATGTTCCGGTAACTAAACCTACATATCCGGTTCCTACTACTACTATTTTCATATATTATTTGGCAGTTGAATTTTGTTTACAAAACTCGTTAATGTTATTAATTATAAATGTTAATTGGTCATCAGTAACCTCAGGACTCATTGGTAATGAAATTACTTTGGTGCATAAATTCTCTGTAACAGGTAAACTGCCTAATGGAAATTTATTACTTTGATAAGCCTTTTGTGCATGCAACGGAATAGGATAATATACCATTGATGGAATTTGTTTTTCGGCTAAAAATTTTCGCAAGTCATCACGATTAATGCCCTTGCATTTTAATGTGTATTGATGAAAAACATGGGTTGAATTTTTTACCCTTATTGGTATTTCAAAATTTGGATGATTACCAAAAGCTTCATCATAAACTTTAGCTACTTTGTTACGTGCATTTTCGCAATCGGTAAGCGATTGTAGTTTTACATTTAATATAGCAGCTTGTATGGTGTCTAACCTAGAGTTTACGCCAATATCATCGTGGTGATATTGTATGCTTTGTCCGTGGTTGGCAATCATTTTTAAACGTTTAGCCAAGTTTTCATCACGGGTAAACATTGCACCCCCATCTCCCAAACAGCCTAAATTTTTTGATGGAAAAAACGAGGTACATCCTACATCACCAATAGTTCCGGCTCGTAAAGTTTTTCCGTTTGCAAAAGTATAAGTGGCACCAATAGCTTGGGCAG
>JAUCCO010000139.1:0-8963 GCA_034676125.1 Bacteroidia bacterium | reverse complement strand
AAAAATATTGCGGGTGGATTTTTTTCAAACCAAAAGGTTTCATTAACTAATAAAGCCGATGGTAAAACATACATACAAAGTTCCGACAAGTTTGGTGTAGTTGCTTTTAAAGTACCTTGTAACACCATTTTTGATTTAACAATTTCGAACTATGCTGATAAAAGTGTAATAAAATCCCCTGCTGGCGGACGATTAAAAAGAACACTAGCATACGAATCGAATATGATTGCATTAACTAAAGCAATGAAAATGACACCTGCAGAAATTAGCAAGGTAGATTTTACTGCCAACCAATTACCAGACACCACATTTATTAGTGGTTCTAAAATGAAACAGCCAATACAATTCACCCATTTTTCGTTAGTAAACTTAGCACTAAAAGATATTCATGGAAAGCCATTAATTAACGAAACTATTACGTTCTCAGCAAGCAAGCGCAACAAGCATTTTAAAGGCACCACAGACTTATTAGGCAACCTAGTTTTATACCTAACAAAGGGCGACAAATACTTTGTTAACTTTAAACATAATCAGGATTATATCTCATACGAATTTGATTATACAAAAGGCACATCAAAAGTTGATATTACTTTTAGTTACCTAGGCACAAGAGAAATAGAAAAGCGTAAAAAAGAGGAAGAACTTAGAATTGTTAAAGAAGAAAAAAGATTAAAGGAAGAGCGTGATGCATTTGAAGCTTCGTGTAAAAAGCGTGGGATATCAATTGAAGAAGGATATCTCAGGGCATCAAAAGAAAATTCGGACGAATTTAAAGATACTGTAATTACTACTGTTTTAAACCGAAATAAATGGCTTAATAAACTTATTGTGTGCGATTTAACGGGTAGTATGCAACCTTATGCGCTTCAGCTTGCTGTTTGGTATCAACTAAATTTAAAGAAAGAGCAAAACCTTCAGTTTGTATTTTTTAATGATGGTGATAACAAAGCGGATAATGAGAAAGTAATTGGTGAAACAGGAGGCGTTTATTATTCGCCTTCAGAAGGTATAGTTAAATTAAATGCTTTTATGGCTCATGTTTCATCACGTGGTTATGGAGGCGATTGTGCAGAAAACAATATGGAAGCACTTATTAAAGGAGTTAAACTTGCCAAGCCTTTTACTGCATTAATTGCTATAGTTGATAACAATGCACCAGTTAAGGATATTTCTTTGTTGAAAACATTTAATCAACCCGTACATATTATTTTATGTGGTGCAACAGATGGTTGGGTGCTTAAAGATTATCTTTTAATTGCATGGAAAACCAAAGGCAGTATTCATACTATAGAACAAGACATCACAAATATTGCAAAAATGAGCGAAGGCCAAGAAATAAAGATTGGTGGAATTATTTATAGAATTATGGGTGGCGAATTTGTAAGAATAAATAAACTTTAATTCGGTAAAATTAAGTGCCTATTGCAACTGTTCATGCAAATTTGTTTTTCATTCAAATATTAAACGTTTTGTTCATAGAACTACTGCACACGAATAACCATCGGTGAATGAAAAAAAACGATGCACCCAACTCCTACTCTCGATACAAGCGCCACGCTACAACCCACCCAAGGCTCACTCGAGCAGGCTGTTTATTACCAATTTAAAGTTTTAGCTGCTTCGAGTGATTGCTGAAAAGGACTTTGCGTTTGGGGCAATTGTATTGAAACGAAGTTCAGCGGAGCTAAAAGAAAAATGTATACTTCCAACTCCTACTCTCGATACAAGCGCCAAGCTACAACCCACCCAAGGCTTACTCGAGCAGGCTGTTTATTACCAATTGAAAGTTTTAGCCGCTTCGAGTGATTGCTAAAAAGCCTATGCGTTGGACAATTGTATCGAGAAGAAGTTCAGCGGAGCTACAAGTGGAATGCTCAGAAACTATGGGACACACACGTAAGTTCAGCGTCAACGGGTGCAAAACTAAAGTTTACAGCTAAGGCTCGTAAATAATTTGAAAAACTCCCGTTTTTGTAAATAAAACTATCTTATTATCTATAACAATTGCCTCACAATCATTTAAATAAATATCAGGTGCTAATCCTGTTGTTGGCAAAAAATTTATTGTTCCATCAACTAGGTTCAAAATACAAGGTTTGTATTCTTTAACACCATACATTAAGTTGTCTTTTATTAATCGTTTAGCAGTAAAATCACTTTCAATTAATTTAAACTGTTTACCGTTTTCGGTAGTAAACAGTCCATAGTTGTTTTGGATACAAAACATTTGATCGTTAGAGAACACGCGATCAGGTCGTGTTTGATAAAGGTTTGTATCTAATACCTGTAAACTCAAATCTAAAAACCTCATTATCTTTGAGTTTGAATTGTAAAGTAAATATCCATTTTTGCTAGTAACCATTCTATCTGACCAATTTTCAAAAACTTTTTCAAACCGTTTTCTTCGCGTTTTTGCATCAACCCCAATAAGCACATTGTATTGCTTACCTATACTTCTTGCGGTGTCGAACTCTGTTTTTAAAAACAGTTTTAGGTATTGGTTTATCACTTTATCCTCTTTATGATCCAATAATATTCCATACCCATTCTCGGCAATGTTTATCAAATCATGTGGTTCTAAAACAGCTATGTTTATTATTTTACCAGTTACCGCATCAAAGTAATTTTCAATTAAGTACTGTTTGTTTTGGCTGGCATTATAAGAGTTTGTATAAAATGGATTGGACAAGTTTTTTGCCTTGAAATTTGTGATACCCTGAAATAGGGGATCTGAAAAGCGAATGTTAAAATTACTATCCAACACAAAATAATCGTTAGTTAATAAGACTATTGCATTGCTACTTAATTTTTTAAAGTCAAAAACCTCGCCCTTGTAAATAAAATCACTCGTCTTTGCCCATTGGCTGGCGACAATTTCATTTATATTTACTTTTACGCCAATCGGAACATCCTTTTTACACGACCAATTAAATATAAATAATAACAACAGTAAACAAATTGTTTTGCTAGACATCATGTAACAATAATAATTAAAAAAAATAACTATCCGAGTGTTTATTGTAACAGTTCATGCTAATTTATTTTTATTCAAATATTAAATGTGCTTACTCGAGCAGGCTGTTTATCTACATTTGAAAGTTTTAGCTGCTTCGAGTGATTGCTGAAAGGGCTTTGCGTTTGGGCAATTGTATCGAGAAGAAATTCAGCGGAGCTAAAAGTGGAATGTTTTCTGCCAACTCCTACTCTCGATACAAGCGCCATTTCTAATCCCACCCAATGCTTACTCGAGCAGGCTGTTATTTACAATTGAAAGTTTTAGCTGCTTCGAGTGATTGCTGAAAGGGCTTTGCGTTTGGGCAATTGTATCGAGAAGAAATTCAGCGGAGCTAAAAGTGGAATGTTTTCTGCCAACTCCTACTCTCGATACAAGCGCCATTTCTAATCCCACCCAATGCTTACTCGAGCAGGCTGTTTATTTCCAATTGAAAGTGATAGCCGCTTCGAGTGATTGCTGAAATGGCCTTTGGCTTGTGGCAATTGTTTCGAGAAGATGTTAAGCAGATTTAAAAGTGCATTGTTACTTGCCACGCCTCCCCAATCCTACTCATGGCCCATGCGTTCGCGCTTGGTTTTCATGTATTGTTCGTTGTGTTTATTTGAAGGCGTTTTAATGGGTACATTCTCTACAATCTCTAGTCCGTAGCCAATTAGGCCCGCACGTTTAGTTGGGTTATTGGTCATTAAACGCATTTTGTTTATGCCAATATCACGCAGCATTTGTGCACCTACCCCATAATCACGCTCATCTGGTTTAAAACCTAATTGCACATTTGCATCTACGGTATCAATGCCTTGTTCTTGCAACTTGTAAGCCTTTAACTTATTGGTTAAGCCAATGCCTCTGCCCTCTTGGTTAATATAAATTATGGCACCTTTACCTTCGGCTTCAATCATCTCCATCGATTTTTGTAATTGCTCACCACAATCGCACCTCATGCTATGAAAAATATCGCCCGTAAGGCACGATGAATGCACACGCACCAATACAGGTTCATTAGGTTCCCAACTGCCTTTTTTTAATACAAGATGCTCTTGTCCGTTATCTTTTTGTTCAAAAGCTATCAATTCAAAATCACCATATTTGGTAGGCATTTCAACCGAAATAATTCTTTGAATTAAAGTTTCTGTTTTTAATCTATACTCAATTAAATCTTTAATGGTAATTAGTTTCAAGTCAAAACGTTCGGCTACTTTAATTAAATCTGGCAAACGCGCCATGCTGCCATCTTCATTCAAAATTTCCACTATACATCCGGCAGGTTCAAAACCAGCAAGTCGCGATAAATCTATTGCAGCTTCAGTATGTCCAGCCCTGCGTAATACGCCTTCTTTATTGGCAATTAATGGAAAAATATGTCCTGGTTTACCCAATTCTTCGGCTTTTATATTTGGGTCGATTAATGCCTTAACCGTTTTAGATCTATCTTGTGCGCTAATACCAGTTGTACAGCCTTGGGTAAGCAAATCAACCGAAACCGTAAATGCCGTTTCGTGTACCGCATTATTATCTTTTACCATTAAATTCAAGCCTAACTCTGCACTTCTTTCAGGCGTTATAGGTGCACAAATTAAACCTCGTCCGTGGGTAGCCATAAAATTAATAACTTCGGGCGTAACATTACGTGCGGCAGTTAAAAAATCGCCTTCATTTTCGCGGTCTTCATCATCCACTACAATAATTAATTTGCCTTGTTTAATATCTTCTATAGCTTCGGGTATGGTATTAAATTTAAAATTCATGTGTTGTGTTTTTTAAAACAGTGCAAACTTACGCTTGCAATTGTAAATTATAAAAATTTAACAAAGCAGAAATCACTTTGTTATTATGATATACATCAGTTGCCAATGCTTTTGCAGCCTCGCCAATTTGGTTGCTATATTCGGGTTGATTTAATAAAGTAACCACGCAATCCGCAAATTGCGCAGCATTATCTGCAATTAAAATATTGGTTTGATGTTTGGCTGCTATCCCTTCTACCCCAAGCGGAGTAGATACAATTGCTTTACCTAAACTCATGCCTTCTAATATTTTTACCCTAATGCCACTACCTGCAAAAAGCGGCACAACCATTATTTGTTTACTTTGCATAAATAGGGTTGCATCTTCTACCTCACCCATAACTTTAATAGTTGGGGTTTTAAATTTTTTAAATGATGCAGGCATTTTTTTACCCGCCATATAAAAAATAGCATCGGGTACTTGCTTAATTACCAGCGGCCAAACTTGCGTTACAAACCACTCCATAGCTTGCTGATTTGGTTGCCAATCCATTGCGCCTAAATGAAAAACCGATTTGGGTTGAATAGTAGTTTTGCTTACCGTTTGTGCAAAATCAATTCCTACAGGCGAAACAAACATGGGTATAGTACAGCCCATTTGCTGCATTTGGTTTACATCGTGTTGGGTAAGGGCAATTATGGCATCAAACTTATTTAATATTTGCTGTTCGAATTTTTTTAGCCTTTTGGTTAATAAATTTAGGTAACGTTTTTTTAATGATGGAGGTGTTTGTTCGGCCAGGGTTTCCCAAACTTTATACTCTACATTATGCTGTCGTAACCATAATTTTGCAGTGCTAAGTTTGCGCACCAAATCTACATAATGTGCGGTGTAAAGGCCATCAAATATTACCAAATCAAAGGTTTGATTGGCTAAAATATTTTCTAATAATTGTTGGTATTGTGAGGTAACAAACCGCTGAATATTATAGGATTGTTTACCAAAAATATTTTTAAATGCGGGCCAAGCTTTTATGTTGTTATCTACATACGAAGTATGCAAAGTGCCCAACTTGGTAAATTTTAGTGGTAACGATTTTACATCAACAAAATGTTTACTGGTGTTCATAGCCGCTACAGTAACGCTGCATCCGGCATTACTCAACCCCTTAAGTAAATTGTAATGTGCAAGTGTGCCGCCATCTTTTACAGGCCAAGGAACCCTATTTATCAGCAATAAAACTTTTGGATTCATCATTTCTTTTTAGCAAACAATATCAATCTGTTAAAAGCCGATTTCCACGAAGCTTTATCAAACAAACCCGAATCTGTTGAAGCCAAGTAAGTAAGTATCATACCAACTGGAGTTAATATCATAACGGCAAGCCACATGCCTGTAAATACATCTGTAGAGTCGGTTTTAACCATTTTTTCGCCCGTAATAGAAATGATGTGATAAACAATATAAAATAAAACCGAAATTACCACAGGCATACCAAAACCGCCTTTACGCACAATAGCGCCAAAAGGTGCACCAATAAAAAACATAATAATACAAGCTACCGATAAGGTAAATTTCCTGTGCCACTCAATATCATACTTGACTTGTGTGCGCTCTGTATCACCCACATCGCTAATGCTGTATTCTACATATCCTTTAGCCGATCGTGCATTATTTAAAGCATGGCTAATTACTGCTTGTTGGGTAAATCTAATTAGGTGTGTAAATATGCTATCTGATATGCCAACAGGAACAATTGGGGTGATGTTTTTGCCTGAATCTGCAAAATGAAAATAAGCGCCTAAGCTGGTACGCAACGATTGATTTTTTTGTAAAATAACTCCACTTAACGAATCGTAACCATTGCTAAGCTGAATAACATTAAGCATTTGGTGGTGATTTTTAAATAAACTTTCGTCTGTTCTGCTAAATTTAAATGCTTGCAAATCAAACACAATTTCTTCTTCTCTAAAGGTAAACGTGTTATGTGGAGATGTTCTATCGTAGTTCTGTTGCTTATCCATTTCCTCGTAACGAGCACCATTGTATAACGTAAAAAATAAATATCTTTTATCATCCGACATTACCATCTTACCACTTTCGGCAGTAATAATTACTGGTTTGCTACCACCTTGGCGTTGGTCGTAAATAACAATATCCGACATTTTATCGGTTTTAGGATCACGTTTTCCAACACGCATACTAATGCCTTCAATACCATTAAAAAACACACCATCTTGAATAAGTAAAGTTGGTTTTTGTTGTTTGATATCATACAACAATGCTCCCTTTTTTAAGTTGGCTTGGGGTATTAATACATTTGAGGTAAAAAATCCAAACAAACCTAAAAATACCATTACCACAATTAAAGGCGTAAACATGCGCCAAATAGAAACGCCCGCGGCCTTAGCTGCAACCAGCTCATAAGTTTCGCCAAGGTTACCAAAAGTCATTATGGAGGCCAATAAAATAGAAAGCGGCAAAGCCATTGGAATAATGCTGGCCGAGAAAAAAAACATCAATTGCGCTATTACCCAAGAGCTTAGTCCTTTTCCGGCTAAATCATCAATATACAGCCATACAAACTGCATAAGTAATATAAATAGTACCACTAAAAATGTGGGTACAAACGACTTAGTAAATTGTTTTACAATTAATAGGTTTAACTTTTTCAAATACGTTTTATTTGAAGTGGAATGCAAAAATCAACATTTAAACTGACAAAACACGAATTGGATTTTATTTCGGATCCAATTTACATGCAAATGAAACAAAATCTCATTCGAAATTTCTTTGATGGCATGCATGGCGTAGGTGCTTGGTTAATGCAAAAATACTACCCAAATACGTCACAAAATTTTAAAGTTACCCGTGGCGAAAACTATATTGATATGCCTTATGTGGTGCTAGATGTGCCTCAGCTTAAGCAACAAAACATTGCGGGTAGTTTGCGCATTATGTTTTGGTGGGGCCACTATATTAGCGTGCAGTATTTTATTAGGTTTGATGCTGATAAACTTAAAAAATTAACCAACTTTAGCCATAAACCTTATGTAATTAGTTTAGCCGAAAACTTATTTAATAATAATTTGGATGATGTCGAATTTATACCCATAAACAATTTTAAAGCCGATGAAGTTACCTTGCCCCATTTAAGTAAAATATGCTGTAAAATAGATTTAACCGAACTAAGTAATTTAGAACAGCACATTGGCTTGTTTATGGATGATATGATTTTGGTTTGTGGGGAGTAAAAGTCAATTATGAATTACGGGGTGTCAAGGTCGGAATTTGGTTGATATGGGCTTCTTAAAACTTGGTTTGTCCATTACTTTCTTATTTCGTTTGACGAAATGTATAGAAAAGTGTGGTTTTCTTTACGTTCCTTTCTTATAATTTCTATATTTCATAAAAACTCACTTTAAATGATTTTTTGAATTGCTCAAATACAACATTCGGGTAAATATTGCTTAACCCCATTTCTTTAAATATGGTTTTGTCGGGTATATCACTAGCAGCTAACTCAGCAAACTGATTCACGTGAGCTTGAATTGTTTTAGGCAAATCAAATTCTGATTCAGGTGTGAGCATAACCGTTAATCGAAACACATCTGTTTTATGCTTTCTCAACTGTTTTACATCTTCTTTACTTCCGCTTTCAATTCTTACCTTGATTTCCAAAAATGCTTTTGCTTTCAAACATATCAATGCTTCAATATTGGCATGATGCAAGCCATCTTCAACCTGAGTGTGTTCAATAATGTAATTATAATAGTCATCATTCAATAATATGGCTGACAAACTGGAAAGGTCATCATCAACCGGAATAGGTGTAAGATGTGCCTCTCCTTCTAAAACAATCAAATCTGGAATTCTTGAAAACAGTTCTATTTGATGCGGAAAGTCGGCATTATCCGGTTTAATAAATCGGTAATACGCTTCACCACCAAAATAATGTCTATATCCTTGGTGGCTCTTGGAACAAATCCCGCTTCATCAATAATGATATCGCAAGCCGTACCGCCAATAATCACATAATTATCGGGGTATTGTTCAAAGTATTTTTTGAAAATGGCTAATCCTCTTACCATATAAATTTCTCTAAAATTTGTTCTAATGCCATTTCATTTTGTTCGTCTCTGCTTTCTTTTACACTTAGATATAGAGAAAGCGGATCTACTACTGCCATGTCATTAGGCAATTCATCAACCAAAGTCAAAGG
>JAUCCO010000138.1:0-8978 GCA_034676125.1 Bacteroidia bacterium | reverse complement strand
AATTCATATATTTTTGATAAATTGATACAAGTGGAGGAAGTACACCAACATATTGACGAACAGCAATATCGGCAGGAGGCAATTGACTAGCAGACCAATCAATTCTTGCAATGGTATCACCAGCAAATACAAACGACTGGGTAGTACCTATTGTAGGAGTAGCAGGAACTGCTGTTGCCATTGGTGGCACTGCTGTTGGTGTAAACTCGTAAGCACCTAAATCAGGAACTCCTTCAATAACAGTTTCTGGACGAACATTGCCCATAATATCTGTAGTATTATTTGGAATATGAATTCCTCTTCCGTTTAACGACCATGAACATGAATCTGCAGGATTAGGAATTGCACTAGTTGTACTCATAAATCCAGCTGGGTATGTGATTGAATTGTTATCTACTGTTGGGAAAGCTGTTTTCCAGTTTGGTAGTTTAGCATATGTTAATGCTGGACTAACTTGGTTAATTAAAGTTACTCCATTTGTATAGTAATTATTGTAATCACTATTTACATAATAGGTAGCTATTGGATTGTAATAATAAGTAGCTGCATACCCTATAGAATTATTCATAAAAACATTATTTTTAACTTCAATTCCATTGGCAGTATTATTATAAATACAAGCACCGTAACCGGCAGTATTAGAAAGGTTAAATGAGTTGTTAAATACTTTAACATTTGAAGAACCTAAAAACAAGTAAACATAAATGGTAGTAACATTTGGCGCACTGCTAAAAGTATTATTAATAAATGTTGCATTATTACAATAGTAATAATAGTTATAATTAGTTGCGTTTGTTCCATTCATCAAAACAGTATTTTTACTGTACTTTAAATTGTTGGTATAGTAAAAATAAAGTGGATTATAATAAACGCCTTGAAGATTATTACCTTCAACAACACAGTTGTTTTGAGTAACCGTTGTTGATGTTCCATAAACATAAATTCCATAATAAGCACCAGACATCGTGTTGTTAATCAACCTTAAACTATCAATTCCTGCTGACCTGGCTTCTACTATATAAGTTGTACTAGAGGTGCTTGGCGCACAAATAATATTACAATCCTCAATAGTAACGCCCACGGCATTTCCAGAAATTTTAACACCCATTGCTGCAGTGCTTGCTGTTTGATTAATGCTGATTGATTTAAAAGTAATGTATGAAGTTCCACTTAATTCAATAATGTTACCACCTGCATTTGTTAAAGTAACGGAATCTCTATGGTTATCTGCAGAAATAAAGGTAATGGTATTGATTGGCGAAGAACCAGCAACTGCTGATAAAGAAAGCGTACCAGTATAAATTCCACTACTTACATTAAATACAACTGGACCACTAATTCCACCACAATTTAATCTATCTGCAACTTCTGTAAAATTAGCAAAATCTGGTGTTAAACCACCAACAGTATAGGTGCCAGATAATGATGTACAGTATGTTTTAGATATCGTATCGTTTGATGCATTACTATCTACTGAATAATTAGGAAAATCAACCCATGCTTTTAATGTGTTACTACCATTTTGTAAATAAAACTGATAAGATCCATTAAATTTAACTGTATCAGTTTGGCAAGCACCTAAATTACCTGTCCAAGGAATGGTACTGGTTAATGAACCTAATTGAACTGAAACATTTAAAGAAGTTAGGTTATTAAGCCCAGAGTTTCTAATTTCTACTTCTACATCATGTGTACCAGAGGTAATACTAGTAGTAGGCAAAATAAATCTTGTAATAGCAGCATCTAATGCAACACCTCCAGCACCCTCTGCACAACCAATTTGAGGTGGCGTAGTTCTTGGGTTACCAAATATGTCGTTTGTTACCCAACCTACAACTTCACCTTTTTGGCAAATATTTGCAGGACTTGGGTTTGTTAATGATGCAAGCAAAGGATCAAACATATTAGAGTTTACATTCCATCCACCATTACCTTTATAATTGGTTTTAGTGTATGTTGTACCACGTAATGTAAGTAAATTTTGATCTGGTGAGTTTTTAATAAATACATTGTAATCACTACTATCAATATTTACAACTGTAGTATAAATGCACATACCTGTTGCATTTGCAGCAGTAAGTTGAACTATATTATTTTTTACGATACAACCCGCTTGTGCAGATGAACCCAAATTTATACCATGGCCTGCAGGCATATTCATTAATACGGTATTATTATATATCCTAGCATTTCTACCCTGTGTTAGGTAAATTGCAGACGATGCTACATTTGAAAAGGTAGGTTTAAAATAGTTATTGATTACTAATGTTGGATAAGCAACTGCTGTATTAGGATTATTAGCACCAAAGTTAATTCCATATTGGCCAGCATTTTCAATTGTATTGCCAATTATTTTATATGATTGTGTACCACTGGTAGAACCATTACTATGCTGCATACCTATACTAGCAGGATTTCCAGCTTTCATTTTAATATAGTTGCCTTCATATAAGTAACCTTGACTACCAGATGCGCCTAAACCAGTTGCAAATACATCTTCTAACCTATTCCACCTAACCGAAAAATTATGAGGTATTGCAGAACTATTAGATGATGAAAGAAACACACCAATATGCCCACCTGAAATATAGTTTGAATCGATATATATATTATAAACAGAACCTGCAGCTCCGGCTGTTGCTCCTCCAGTTGTAGATAAATTTACATTGGTTGCGGCAATTGCTTTAAGCGGACTTGATCCAGCAGCTCCTGATGTAGGAATAGTTACCATTACACTACACTGTTTTAGTGTAATATTATAAGTAGTTATACTCGAGAAAAAATGCACACCAATTGAAAAGTTACCTTTTCCTAAAATAGTGATATTTTTAACTACAACATTGGTTGCTCCATTAAATCTAAGCGTATGTGCATCTGTTGCACTTGCAGCAGTAAATTGTAAAACACGCGAATTTACAAAACCAGCACCTCCATCAATTGTTACGGTATTAGTTGTTGATGAACCCGTAATTGCAGGAATAGTAACCTGCTCGGTGTAGGTTCCTTGCATTACATTAAAAACAACAGGACCGCTAACACCAAATGGTGCTGAGTTTGCTGGGCCACCATCTGGTCTAGTTGCTGCACTTGTTAAATAAACAACTGCCGAATTAAAATCCTTAAATACCGTTGCTGATGCCGTTCCTGCGCTGTCAATGGTATAACTTCCACTTAGTTGCGTTGCATTGGAGACCAAAAATGCAGAACCAAGGATCATTGTTAGAAAAAGTCTCTTTGATAGTTGTAGTAATTTTTTTTGCATAATTCTTAAATTTTAATCTGTAATTAATTATCTAATGTCTATTTATTTAGTGTTATTATTAAAATACCAGACCAAAGTCTGAATTTTTTTTTTACAAAAACCAGTATAATTTTGTAAGGTTAAAAAGAGTAAATTATAGTGTAACTACATATATGTGGCATTACTTTAATTATTTACTAATTCATAGGCAAATCGAAAATAACCTAATATTTACAAGAACCAACTTGTATTAAAATCTATATCAATATTTTAATCTGCCAAAGTTTTATTAAGGTTAGTCCTGAAACTTTAGTAAATAGTTTTTATTAATACATTAACTATTAAGCAATAAATCATTGTCTAATGTGTTTTTTTGCAATTAGGGCGTTTCCTTTTCCTTCCGCACAATTCCATCACACAAGGCCGGGCTATTACTGCAAGTCCGCGCTCGTTCCTCTCTGTGGGCTTTCCGTGCTATCCCTAACGCAAAATATAACTCCAACATTAAACTTATATCAACAAAAAAAGGCCGCCCATAAAGAGCAGCCTTATTCAAGTTAAATTACTATTTAAATCAAACCAACTAAATCATGGTTTTATTGGTATTTTAAAAATTTCCTTGATGATTTTATTGATAAGAACAAACTTATGCCAATACCAAATTTCTACTATAACAAATATCATCCAACAAAGGCATGCTATTTATGATATCAAACTTACAAAGTTTTGTTAAAATATTTTGCCACTCAGTTTCACTCATTTCAGGTTGGTAAGCATATTCTAATTCTTTAAACCACTGTAATGCATCAGCTTCTTTTATTCCGTAGCGTTGTGCAATTAATTTTGGAGCTTCGCTATTGTTTTTAAGTGTTAAGCAGCTTAAATTTACAATACTTAATATATCATTAAGCACCTTTTCATTATTTGCGATAAAAGAATCTGTAGCTGCTACAACAAAACAAGGCCAAGGTGTGCTACACTCTCCTATTTGTTTAAACTCGCCATTATCAATATACGGTTTTGTGGTAAACTTCTCCCACATAAATAATTGCGCACTATTATCTGCTAATGCTTTGCGTGCGCCATCTAAATTACCTACCAATACAAAATCATCATCATTAATAGTTAAGTTGTGGTTATTGGCATTTACATAAGCCATTAAATGCGAACCCGATTTGTACCTACTAATGGCATATTTATTTCCCTGCATTTGGGCAATTGTATTAATATTACTTTTTGCATTTACATATATGCCCCAGCGCAATGGCGAGTTTACATAGAACTGCACAATTTTACTTGGGTTGCCTTGCATTATTTCACTAACTACACCTTCTGTTAGCGCTATTGCAATATCATATTCATTATCTTGCAATGCCTTACACATTGCACCAGTTCCACCAGGCACATCATTCCAAATTATATTAATTCCTTTTTGCTTAAATAAGCCTAACTCAATTGCTAAATGCCAAGCTAAATTAAAATGCTCTGGCACACCTCCAACTCTTACATTAATCATGATGCAATATTAACCAATAATACCGAAAGCTCATTCAATATAGTCCAATTTCAACTCGGGCTTCATTGAACTATTTTCATGTAGCATCGGCATTACCATTGTAAAAAAGCCCAAAAAAGGTTTAACAATAATTGCTATTTATTATCATATAAATTTGACAAAAAAACAAAGGCCTTTTGCGTTAACAAAAAGCCTTTAATAAATTATGTAGATTTGTTTATTCCCACTCAATAGTTGCCGGTGGTTTTGAGCTGATATCATAAACCACACGGTTAATTCCTTTAACGCGGTTTATTATTTTGTTTGATATATCTGCTAAAAACTGATAAGGCAAATGGCTCCAATCGGCTGTCATTCCATCAACACTTGTTACCGCTCTTAAACAAATTACATGCTGATAAGTTCGTTCATCACCCATTACACCTACACTTTGCACTGGCAAAAATATTGCACCAGCTTGCCACACTTTATCATAAAGATTTTGTGTTTTTAATTCGTTGATAAAAATGGCATCAGCTTCTTGTAAAATATCTATTTTATCTTGGGTAATTTCTCCTAAAATACGAATAGCCAAACCCGGACCAGGAAAAGGATGACGACCCAAAATTACTTGACTAATGCCTAATGCTGCACCAACCAAACGAACCTCGTCTTTAAACAACATACGCAAAGGTTCAACAATTTTAAGGTTCATTTTTTCAGGTAATCCACCCACATTGTGGTGAGATTTTATAGTTGCCGATGGTCCTTTAACACTTACCGATTCAATAACATCTGGATAAATTGTTCCTTGAGCCAACCATTTTACATTTGTTATTTTTTGCGCCTCTTCATCAAAAACTTCAATAAAAACACGGCCAATGGCTTTACGTTTTGCTTCGGGCTCTGTAATTCCTTTTAATTGACTTAAAAATTTATCACGTGCATTAACTCCAATAACATTAAGTCCCATACCTTTGTAGGCTTCTAAAACTTGCTCAAACTCATCTTTACGTAATAAACCATTATCAATAAAAATACCCGTAAGGTTATCGCCAATTGCATGATGCAATAACACTGCTGCTACAGATGAATCAACTCCTCCTGATAAACCTAAAATAACTTTATCATTTCCTAACTTAGTTTTTAAATCGGCAGTTGTAGCTTCTATAAAATGTTCTGAATTCCAGTTTTGGCTTAAACCTGCAATATCTTTTACAAAGTTTTCTAAAAGTGTTTTTCCATCATCGCTATGTGTTACCTCAGGATGAAACTGAATGGCATAAGTTGGTTCGCCTTCTATTTTAAATGCGGCTACTTTTACATCGTGTGTGCTGGCAATAATCTTAAAATTACTTGGTATTTCTGTAATGGTATCACCATGGCTCATCCAAACTTGCGAGTTGATATTGATGTTTTTAAACAATTTATCATCACTAACCATACTTAATTGTGCACGGCCATACTCGCGTATTTTTGATGGCATTACTTTGCCTCCATTGCTCTGCGCCAAATATTGCGCACCATAACAAACACCTAGCAATGGATACTTACCTCTTATTTCACTTAAATCAATTGCGGGTAAGAGTCCATCATTTACAGAGTATGGGCTACCAGAAAGAATTACGGCCTTTACATCAGCATCAAACTCTGGCAGGTGTGTACAAGGATAAATTTCAGAATAAACGTTAAGTTCACGTAATCTGCGGGCGATTAATTGGGTGTATTGCGAACCAAAATCGATGATAAATACTTTTTCTTCCATAAATGTGGCGCAAAATTAAACTTTTGATTGAGGTAATAAAATAAAGTTGTTTAACAGTTAAACACATCTACCAATCTTAGTAAATCTGGGTTTAGGTGTTTTGTTTTATTTATGGCATCATCAAATGTGGTTAATGATACCATGCCATTGCGCAAACCAACCATTTTATTAATCTCTCCACTTAATAAAGCATCAACAGCGGCACTACCCAAACGCGAAGCCAACACCCTATCGTAAGCAGATGGAGAGCCTCCACGCTGTATATGGCCTAAAATGGTAACTCGTGCTTCAAAGCCTGGCTTAATTGTTTTTAAGTACTCTACAATTTCTATAGCACCTCCATGCTCCTCACCTTCGGCTACTACTACAATACTAAATGCTTTTTTACTTGGGCTATCACCACAAAACATATCTATCATTTTATGCCAATCTTCAGCCGATTCTGGAATTAAAATACTTTCTGCACCACCAGCAATACCTGCTGACAATGCTAAATATCCTGAATCACGACCCATTACCTCAATAAAAAAAATCCGATCATGCGAATCAGCAGTATCTCTAATTTTATCTATAGCTTGTACTGCTGTATTTATTGCTGTATCAAACCCAATGGTATAATCGGCTCCGTATAAATCATTATCAATAGTTCCGGGTGCACCAATACAAGGAATACCAAACTCCTCATACAATAATTTTGCACCAGCAAACGAACCATTTCCACCTATGCAGATTAAACCTTCAACACCATTTTGCTGTAAATTATCAAATGCTTGTTTCCTACCTTCGGCAGTCATAAACTCTTTGCTGCGTGCAGTTTTTAAAATAGTGCCACCACGTTGTATAATATTGCTAACCGAACGAGCATTTAAGGGCACAAAGTCATTATTTATCATACCAGAATAGCCTCGTTCTATACCAACAATTTCTATATTGTTATAAATGGCGGTACGCACTGCTGCCCTAATACAGGCATTCATGCCAGGAGAATCTCCGCCTGAGGTGTAAACTGCAATTTTTTTCATGGGGTGAAGATAAAAAATAAAAGCCGCCATGCAATTAAGCAAGGCGGCTTTTATTAAAAATTTTATAGCTAATTATTTTTGAACTACACCATCAAAATCGATACGGGTATCGCTAGATGTAGCACCTGCAGTAGAAGCAATTTTTAACAAACCAATTTTACCTTCAGAAGTTTTGAATAATACTAAATCACCAGTTGCTAAGTTAGTAACTGTTTTGCTGTAAGTTTTACCATCAGCAAATAATAATAAATCTTTATCAGATCCACTATTCTCTATAACAGCATAGTTAACTAAACCTGTTACTTTAACTAAACCTGTTACTCTTGTGTTTTCAGTTGATGAAGTCCAGAAAGAAGATAAGCCACCAAATAAACCTTGCATAACTGCATCATCTAAACTACTAAAAGTAAACTTGTTTGATTGTCCGTAGTAAAAAGCGATGTCAATACTATTTTTTAATGCTGCATTACCGCTTGCAGTAGCTTCATCATTAGTTAAAGTGGTAAAAGTTTTTAAGTTAGCAAAATGCTTGTTAGTGGCATCACCTTGACCAAACAAAGTAATTGGAGAACCTGCAGTTGATTCAGTTAAACCAATAGCTTTTACTGTAGCAGTGTAAGTTTTGGTTTGTGCAGTTCCTTTGTCACCAGTTAAAGTAATTGTATAAGTATTGATACCTACTTCATTATTTTCATAATAATCGTTTAAAGTATAGCTGTAATCAGTACCGCTTAATTTTTCGTCTAAAATAGTAGTAATGCCAGAAGTACCAGCAATTGCTTTAGTAATTTTAATTGATTTTAATTTGTTATCAGAATTACCTTTAGCTACAAGTAATATGCTAATAGAATCTGTTACAAAGTGGGTACCTGTAGCAGAAGCGGGAACCATTGTAAGTTCTACATCTTTTACATCTTCATCATCGGTACAAGACGTTAGTACAAAAGTTGATGCAACGAATAGCATCATGATAGTTTTCATTACTTTTTTCATATTTGTTTAATTAATTGTGGTGCAAAAATAGTGTTTTTATTTTATAAAGATATTAAAATTTAATTCTCATCTGTAAATTCCGTTCTTTCAAAGCTTTCACGCGTAAATTCGTCAAAGTTATACTCTGGCATAAGCTCTGTTTTTACGTGATTAACGGTTTCTGTTAATGCTTCTAAAAACTTATTAAAGTCTTCTTTATACAAAAAGATTTTATGTTTTACGAAACTTCCATCCTCAAAACGCTTTTTACTTTCGGTAATGGTAATAAAGTAATCATTACCTTTAGTTGATTTAACATCAAAGAAATAGGTTCTTTTTCCTGCCCTAATTTTCTTGGTGAAAATCTCTTGTTGATCGCCTGTTCTAAAATCCTCCATTGTTAATGCCGCTTCCGTAATTGTTTTGTGTGTTATTAATAAAAGTTTGGCTAAATTAAATGATGCTTTCTATATTTCAAAATTA